>JBBIVD010000007.1:13526-15536 GCA_037439925.1 Candidatus Bathyarchaeota archaeon | reverse complement strand
CAGCTTGAGAAAGCCGCAGACATCCTCGAAGAGATACTAAAGGAAGAAGAACGAGAAAGGATGCAGAGCAAATGAAGCCCAATGAACCGACGGAACTGCTGACACGGATGCTGGAAACCCACAGCCCAAGCGGGCACGAACAAGAACTGGCATATTTTTTGAGAGAAAAGCTGGCGGAACTCGGATTCGAAAAAGTTAGACTGGACAAAGCAGGCAACGTTCTAGGCGAAGTTGGAACGGGCTCGCCAACCGTCATGTTATGCGGTCACATGGACACCGTTCCAGGATGCCTACCCGTAAAAATTGAGAACGAAAAAATTTATGGTAGGGGAGCTGTAGATGCGAAGTCTTCCCTCGCAGCCATGATTATGGCTTCGTCTAAATTCGTTGGACAAAAACCGAGTGGCAGAATAATAGTCGCTTGCGTCGTTGACGAGGAAGGAAAGGGAAGGGGCATTCGTCAACTGGTAAAGGACAAGTTAGGCTTAGACTATGCGATTTTCGGCGAGCCGAGTGGGATAGACGGCATAACCATAGGCTACAAGGGAAGACTGCTAATCAAAATTATGTGCGAAACCAAGCCTGGACACGTCGGAGCGCCAAGCGGATTCGAAAACGCTATAGAAAAAGCATATGAACTATGGAGCCAAATAGAGGAAAGGAAACAGCCTAAAGGCATGTTCTATTCAACGACTGCTCGTTTAACGGGAATACGAGGCGGCGAGGCGTCTAACGTGATTCCGAGCAAATGCACATTAAGAATTGACGTTAGGCTTCCGCCAAGCGTTAATTGCCAAAAAGGCGTTGAACAACTAAATGCAATAATTCAACAATTTAAAATTGAAAATCCCAATGTAGGGGTTGGAATGCGGATTGAGGATAGAATCGAGCCATTCATTGCCGATAAGGACTCGGAACTGGTTAAGGCGTTGACACGAGCCATCGAAGAAACGGTTAAAGGCCCAGCGAAGCTCTTAAGAAAAACTGGAACAGGCGACATGAACATTTTCGCAACGAAAACGAATACACCAGCCGTTACGTATGGTCCCGGCGACTCTAGATTAAGCCACACTTTAAACGAATACATCGAAATCGAAGATTATTTAGCCAGCATAGAAGTTTACCGAAAAGCCGTCGCTAAGCTACTTGCTATCAGATAAAATTATCTTTCACATTAGTTTTTGTGCAAATTTTCTTAGTTTGTCCATTGCCTCCAGAATTGTGGTTAGGCTTGTTGCGTAGGAAAATCGGATGTGTCCTTCTCCGTAGGTGCCGAAGGCGCTTCCAGCCGTTGCGCATACTCCTTCTTCTTCGAGCAGTTTCTCCACGATTTCTTTAGAGGGTTTGTTAAAGGCTGAGAAGTCTGGGAACACATAGAAGGCTCCTTTAGGCATCGGGCATTTCACTCCATGAATTTCGTTGAGTTTTTTCACTATGGTTTTTCTTCTTTCATCGTATTCTTTAATCATGTTTTCCACGCAGTCTTGTGGGCTCCTTAGGGCTGCTACGCCGGCTTTTTGAACGAAGCTCGCTGGGCACGTGGTTGTCGCCTGCTGAACTCTCTGCATGGCTTCAATGATTTCTTTGTTAGCCACTGCGTAGCCTAGTCTCCATCCTGTCATGGCATAAGTTTTGCTGAATCCGTTGAGGATTATTGTTCTTTCCTTCATTCCGTTTATGGAAGCCATGCTTACGGTCTCGAAGCCGTCGTATATGATTCGGTCGTAAATTTCGTCTGAAAGCACTAGAAGGCCATGGTCCTTCGCAATATCGGCTACGGCCATCATTTCTTCCTTGGTTAAAGCGCCTCCCGTCGGGTTGTTCGGAGAATTAACTATGACCATTTTCGTGCGGCTCGTAATCTTCTCCTTTAACGCTTCCTCATCTAAGCTGTATCCTTCCCTTGTCGGAACCTCAATCGGCTTAGCTTCGGCTGCCTGCACGCAAGTGTAGAATGTTGGCCATATCGGCGAGAAGATTAGGGCTTCGTCTCCGGGGTTTAGGGTGGCG
>JBBIVD010000007.1:4737-13511 GCA_037439925.1 Candidatus Bathyarchaeota archaeon | reverse complement strand
GCAGTAGAGGGCGTGTTTGGTTCCAGGCGTGACTAGGATTTCGTTTTTGGGGTCAGCTTCAACTCCCCTAGTTTTTAGGTCTTCGGATATGGCTTCCCTAAGCTCCAGAATTCCCTTACTCGAAGTGTAGTGTGTAAAGCCTTCCTTCAAAGCCTTGTAGGCTGCTTCTTTAATGTGGCTTGGAGTGTCGAAGTCGGGCTCCCCAGCCTCCATATGGAGAATCTTCTTTCCTTTTCGAGCTATTTCTTCGGCTTTTTCCAGCATTCCTATGGTTTCCGACGGCACAATAAACCGCATTCTTTCTGCTAACTTCATTTTCCTTTTTCACCAGCCGAAATTTTCCTTTTTAAAATATTTTAGCCATTCTTTCGCATGCTTCCTCTATTTCTTCTTTCGGTCGAGTTATGGAAATCCTCACATAATTTTTTCCTCGCTGTCCGAAGCCTATGCCAGGCATCACTATTACGCCTACTTCCAAGAGTTTAGCGGCGAATTCCATTGAGTCACATCCGCAGTTTAGCCAAACATAAAAGGTGGCTTTAGGCTTGTCGCATTTGAAGCCCAGCGAGTTTAAGCCTTTTACGAGTATGTCTCTCCTTTCCTCATAAATTTGATTTATTCTTTGCAGGTGCTCCGGCGGTTTATCACTAGTATAGCTTTCAAGCGCCTTCACCGCTACTTTCTGAATGTAAACCGGAGGGCCTGAATCTATTTGTGACTTAACCTTAGTTAGCCCTTTTACCAGCTTCTCGTTTCCAACGGCGAAGCCTATCCTGTCTCCAGTCATGTTGAAGGTTTTTGAGCATGAGTGGAACTCTATGGCTTTTTCCCTTGCGCCTTCAACTTGGAGAATGCTCGGAGCTTTATATCCGTCGAAAGTTATTTCCGAATAAGCATTATCGTAGCAGACAATTATGTTGTTTTCTTCAGCGAACTCAACGACTCGCTTAAGGAAATCCTTGTCCACGACGGCCCCGGTTGGGTTATTAGGATAATTCAGAAACATCATCTTAGCCCCTTTTTCGGTTATCACATCTAAATTTGGCCTAAAACCATTTTCCTCAAGTAGGGGCATAGGGACCGGAACGCCCTCGCTTAATAGTGCGCCACCGTTGGCGTAAACCGGATAAGCAGGGTCTGGAACTAAAACCCGATCGCCGAGGTTAACGAAAGCCCTCGTGATGTTTGCTATGCCTTCTTTAGATCCGATGAGGGCTATGACTTCGGTTTCAGGATTTAAGTCGACCCCGAATCTTTTTTTATACCAGTTCGCCACCGCCTGCCTGAATTCGGGTTCTCCTTGACTGAATGAGTAGTTATGATTTTTCGGATTCGACGCTTCTTTGCGGAGCGTGTCTAATATGAAAGGCGGCGGAGGGAGGTCAGGGTCGCCTATGCTTAGGGAAATGAGGTCTACGCCCTGCTTTTTCTTTTCATTGATGAGTTTCTCCATTTCAGCGAACACGTAAGGCGGAAGCTTCTTAACTCTTTCAGCGAAATCTATTTTCATTGTTTTCCTCCAGGAATAATTTGCCTTCGAAGACTTTTTCAGCGGGTCCACTCATGAAAACGTTTCTCGAATATTGGATTTGTAAGTCTCCGCCGAGCAGGTGCACCGTCGCCTCTTTGTCAACTTTTCTGAGTAGATTCGCCGCTACTACGCTGGCGCATGCTCCTGTGCCGCAGGCTAGGGTTTCCCCGCAGCCTCTTTCCCAAACTCTTAGGCTTAGCTCTTTCCTATTTAAGATTTGAGCGAAGTTCACGTTAACCCTATTTGGGAAAAGCCTATGCCCCTCAATTTTCGGACCGATTTCTTCCACGGGATAATTTTTTACGTCGTCGACGAAAATGACGCAGTGGGGATTACCCACCGAGAGGCAGGTCACCTTAAACATTTTTCCATCGACTTCTAAGTCCTCGTCTACGCATGTGCCTTCTCCAAGCATGGGGATGCCGCTTCTCTCTAAAATAGGCAAGCCCATGTCAACTTTCGCCCATCTCACTTTTTCCCCGCTCACATTTAGCCAAACGGTCTTTACTCCAGCCAAAGTCTCTATTTTCAGTTCAGTCTTCTTTTCCACGATGCTGTTTTCGTAGCAGTATTTTGCGAAGCATCGGATGCCGTTGCCGCACATTTCAGCTTCACTTCCGTCAGCGTTGAAAATCCGCATTTTCGCATCCGCCATTTCAGAATCGTATACGAGGAGTAAGCCGTCGGCTCCTACAGAGAATCTTCTTTCGCAAAGTTTTCGAGCCAGCCCGCCAAGTTCTTTTTCGCCTATTTTTCCGTCTCGATTATCCATGACAATGTAGTCATTGCCTAAGCCGTGCATTTTCCAAAACTTCATTTCACTGCCACTCTGCGAGTTTTTGACCCTTCACCAAATCATCCAGGGTTTCCCTATCCCGTATCAGGGCGTACTTTCCGTTTTTAACTAGCACTTCGGCGGGTCTGGGCCTCAAGTTATATTGGGAACTCATGGAATACCCGTAGGCTCCAGCGTTAAGTATGGCGAGGATGTCTCCTTCTTGGATATTTGGCAGTTTTCTGTCTCTAGCCAAGACGTCGCCGGATTCGCAGAGGGGACCGACTATATCGTAGACATTCTCTTCTGGAAGATTCAGTTTGTCTGCGACTAGTATGTGATGATAGGAGCCGTACATGGCTGGTCTTATCAGCGTGTTGAAGCCGGCGTCGACTCCGACGAACTTTTTGAAGGGCGTAACCTTCACAGTGTTCACGGCTGTTAAGAGGATTCCCGCGTCGCAGACGACATAGCGGCCGGGCTCAACGCAGAAAATGGGTTCACCTAAATCGTATTCTCTAATTTTACGTTTAAACAGGCCTAGAACCCGATCCGAAAAAAGGTTAAGGTCTAGTTCCTTCTCTTCAGGTTTGTAGGGAACTCCGATTCCGCCTCCGATGTCCATGAACTCGAAGTCTATGCCAACTCGATCGTGAACTTTTTTGGCTATGTCTAAGAGCTTCTCCGTGGCTAGGACGAAGGGCTCGACGTTTAGTATGCCTGATCCAATATGCATGTGTATGCCGAACTTTTTTATGCCCGCTTTCAGGGCTTTTTCGTAGGCTTCCACCGCCTCGTTTTCCCATAGTCCGAACTTTGAGTCTCTGCCCGCCGTTATGCAGTGTTCATGATGCCCAGCTCCAACTTCGGGGTTTATCCTTATTGATAGAAGGTTGGGCTTAGCCATTTCGAGGAGTCTGTTCAGCTGTGACATTGAATCAACGTTTATCGTCACTTTCGAGGCTAGCAAAAACTTCTGTTCATCGTTTCTTACGCTTGTTCCAGTGAACAGTATTCTATTCGGCGTGAAGCCTGCTTTTAGGGCTAGGAAAACTTCTCCTGGGCTTACGGCGTCTATGTATGCGCCTTCGCTTTCTAATATTTTCAGTATGGATAGGTTTGCGTTCGCCTTGGTTGCATAATGAACTCTAACTTTCGAGTAGTTTCGCTTTAAGGCGTTGTAAACGTTTCTGTAGTTTTCCCTAATTGTCGTTTCGCTGATCACGTATAATGGAGTGTCGAATTCTTCCGCTAACTTTTTGGCTGAAACGCCGTCAATGTACAATTCGCCTTCTCTGTTTTCCAGCATCTTAGGTAACGCCACTTTTCGTTCCGCTCTTAATCCGCTTAAACTAGAGGATTATTCTAGATATACTTCTTGGCGACCATGAGTTCGGCGCTTAGAATTCCGGCGCCCGCAGCACCCCTGATCGTGTTGTGCCCTAAGCACAGGTATTTTACGGTCAAGACTGGATCGTTTCTAACTCTGCCGACTGTTATGCTCATTCCTTTTCCAGCGTCTCTGTCGTATCTAGGCTGAGGTCTATTGTTCTCCTTTCTCACGATTATGGGTTTTTCAGGCGCTGTCGGCAGCTTAAGCTTTTGGGGTTCGCCTCTGAACTCTTCGAAGGCTTTAATTACTTCCTCTGGGCTTGGCTTGTCCTCCAATTCGACGAAGACGGCTTCGAGGTGTCCATCCTTAACGTGCACTCGGTTACAGGTTGCGCTGAGCACAAGGTTTGCCTTTTGCACTTTGGCGCCGTCGAATTTTCCCAAAATCTTCAGGGTTTCGGACTCGAGTTTCTCTTCCTCGCCAGAAATGAAAGGCACCACATTGTCGATTATGTCTAGAGAAGCGACTCCAGGATAGCCAGCGCCGCTTAAAGCCTGCATGGTTGAAACCATCACTTTTTTGAGACCGAAAGCCATGAGGGGCTTTAGGGTTATCGCTAACTGTATCGTTGAACAGTTGGGGTCTGTGGAGATGAAGCCCTCCCAACGTCTTTTCTTCTTCTGTATGGGAATTAGGGCTAAATGCTCCGGGTTCACTTCAGGGATGAGAAGCGGAACATCGTCTTCTAGCCTATGTGCCTTAGCCTTGCTGACAACGGGATATTTGGCGGCGAATTCTTCTTCGGTTGGTCCAGCTATTTCCCCTGGCAAAGCAGAGAAAATGAAGTCCACATCGCCCGCTTTTTCCACCGATTTAACATCGCTTAGGACTGCGGTCATTTCGCCTATTTCAGGAGGCATTTCAGACTCGAGCGTCCAGTTGCAGGCTTCCCTATATTTTTTGCCAGCTGATCTTTCCGATGCTGCGAGCACTTCTATTTGGAACCATGGATGCCCCTGTAGCAGTTCAATGAATCTTTGTCCAACGGCTCCAGTTGCGCCTAATATGGCTACTTTACGTTTCAAATACCTCACCCACCGCTTTAAGTGCATCTTTAAGACGAGGCTCTTCAATAAAAAGGTTAATCGTCGCCTTACTCGTCGTAACCTCGATGATGTTAATACCCTTAGAAGCTAAGGTATTGGCTATCTTGGCGATCCAGCCTGGAGAATCGATGAAAACGGGATGAATCACCTCGATCATGCCAACTTTATCCTTGCAGCTGATGGCTTTGAAGCGTTCAAGCTCATGAAGCCTGTTCACGGTTTCCTTCATATCTCTAAGTCTGGCGAAGACGGTGACAGATTTCTTTCCAGTGCTGACTCCGTAGATTACTTCTTCGCGGAGCGTGGAGAAAAGCTTACTTAGGTTTTCGGGGCTGATTGTGCAAACGGCAGTTATGGCTGATAAGCCTTCATGTTGATTTATCTCCGCAGAGTTCGGGTGGAAAACCCCTGAGATTTCCGTTCCCCCTCTGGAAATGTCGTTTGAGGAGAAACTAACTATTCTAAGCCTCTGGTTCGGAAGCTTATAACGTAAAGCTTCGGGTCTAATTATTTTCGCTCCTCCTTGGGCTAGGGCGAACATTTCGTGAATGTCAAGTTCATCGAAAGTTCTGGCGTTCGGCACAATTTTCGGGTCAGCCGAAAGAACGCCGTTAGTGTCCTTAACTAGGATTACTTCGTCCGCTTCTAAACAGTTCGCAAGGAGCAGAGCCGTAGTGTCGCTTCCGCCCCTGTCGAGAGTAGTGACGTTTCCGCGTTCGTCCCTTCCCAGAAAACCGCAAACCACGGGAATAGCCCTCCCTAAAAGCGGCTCCAAATATTTCTTGACGAGCGCCTTAGTCTTCTCCAAGTTAGGCTCAGCGTCTCGGAAGTTAGAGTCAGTGATTATCGGCCAGTTTTTGTGAGACGGATCGAAGTAAACGGCTTGTGCGCCCAATGACCTTAAGGCGGAGCAGAAAATTCTGGCGCTCGTTCTCTCTCCCATTGACACAATTTCAGCGTAGTCGCTGTCCTTAACGCCTATCTGCGAAATAGTTTCAACGAGGCTGTCCGTCGTTTTGCCCATGGCCGAAACAACTACGACGATTTCTCTGTAGCCAGATTTAACGACCAATTCAGCGGCTTTCCTAATTTTCTCGCCTGAAGATAAGTCGGCGCCACCGAACTTGACAACTGCTCTACCGTGCATACTTACCCACTCCTTTTATGAACTCAAGTTTAATACGTCCTCCATAGTGTAAATTCTCGGCTCGTTTTGTTTACAGATCCATTCTGCGGCGTAGAGGGCGCCTTGAGCGAAGACGTTCCTGGAAAAGGCTGTATGCTCGATTCTTAGCATTTCGTGGGGACCAGCTATGACTAGGTCGTGTATGCCTGGAACGCCGCCGACCCTTAAAGAGAGGATTTCAAGCTCCTCTGGTTTTCTTGGGCTTATGCCTTCTCTGCCGTAAACTGTCTTGGAGTAGCCTCTCAAACCTGAGACTATTTCGCCCAGCTGCTTAGCCGTCCCGCTGGGAGCGTCCTTCTTTCCAGTGTGGTGAATTTCAACTATGCTGAAATTATAGTCTTGTGGAAAAGCCTTGCAGAGTTGAGCCAACTTGAAGAGTATGTTAACGCCCAGGGCGAAGTTAGGTGAGAAAACGGCTGGAACCCTGCCCCAAACTGCTTCTCGAATTTTCGCCATTTGCTCAGCGGTTAAACCCGTTGTTCCCATAACAATTCTTTTTCCAAGTTTGGCTACAGTAGGAAGATTCGCCACTTCCGCGTTTGGCGTTGTGAAAGTTATGTAGACGTCCGCGCCGCTCACGGCTTCTTTTAAGCCGTCTGGACCCACGATTTTAATATCTGAGTCGCATATTCCAGCTTCTCTCAAGGTTTTTCCAACGTTCGGGTCGTCAGAGGCGGCTACTGCTCCAACAATTCCGAAGCCTCTGCTCACTGCTTCCCTGACTAAGGTGCTTCCCATTCTTCCCGTGGCGCCGGCTACGCAAATTTTAAGCATAGTAGAGTCCCTTCCAGAACTTTTCCTCATATAGGCGTTTGCTTAAATCGACATCGAAGAACTCTTCGATTGGCTCGAGGGCTTCGGGGTGATTCTCATAGACTTTTCTAGCTGCGCCTAAAACGGTTTCCAACCCTTTCCTCGTCATTTTCCCTAAGGGTTGTCTGCATGGACCCGAAGGCATGCCTAAAATATTCATTAGAGTCTTGTAGGGCAAGGGGTTCCTGGCTTTGCAGGGCGCTGAACCGAATGGCGTCTGCTCCTCAGTTTTAACCGTAACTATTTCGAATAACGGGTTCAATGCGTCGGAAATCTCCTTGGCTTTTTCCAAATCCCCTTTAAGAAGGCTTTGAGTAAGGTTTCCAACCGCCTTCGGCGCAACGTTTGATGCCACTGAAACCACGCCGCTCGCCCTAATTTCTGGAGAGGTCATCATGGCGTACGTCATGTTGTCGTCCCCTGAGAGTATGTCGAAGTCTTCGCCGCAAAGCTTTCTAGTTAATTTCATGTTTTCCAAATTGCCCGTAGCCTCCTTAACCGTTCTTACATTTTGGAATTGAGAATGGAGAACAGCGAGGTCTTGGGGTAAAAGTTGAGTGCCCGTCCTGCCTGGAATAACATACGGGATAACCTGAACTTCGGGGAAGCGTTGCGCCACGGGCTCAATGTATTCCTTTCTGATTTCTAGGGAGCTGGGACCATTATAGTAGGGGTCCACGAGCAGAACGGAACGGACGCCAACGTCGTATGCGTGTTTAGTTGCGTTTAGGGCTTCCTCTGTGCTGTTGCTTCCAGTCCCAGCGATGGTTAAACATCTTCCACGGATATACTCATGGGTTTTTTCAATAACCTCATTGTGTTCCTCCCAATTTAGCGTGGGGCTTTCCCCAGTCGTGCCGACGGCGAGAATCCCATTAACGCCTTCTTTCACCTGAAACTCCACTAGCCGTTTCAAGCCTTCGTAATCGACTTCATAATTCTTTTTCATCGGCGTCACGATAGCCGTGTAGCATCCTCTAAATACTTGCACCAGCTTCACCTTCGTTCGACAGGGGCAGATGTAACTTTGTGGTGATATTTAAGTTTTTCCGTTTTCTGTATTTTTGTTACGAAAATCGTAAAACATTTAATTCCTTTACGATAATCGTAGCAATATTTTTATTTTCGAACCATAGATTAAGAGCTCATGGACGGAACAGACCTAAAAATCCTCGAAATGCTCAGACGGGATTCACGGACTAAATTCGTGAAAATAGCGGAAGCTGTAGGCTTAACTGAAGGGGCGGTGAGGAAAAGAGTGAAGAAAATGCTGGAAGAAGGCACAATAGAGAAGTTCACAGTTGAAACTAAGACGGACGTAGAGGGAATAGTCCTAGTAAAGACTGATCCAGCCTTAACCAAGCAGGCGGCGCAAAAAATTAAGAGTTTTTCAGACAAGGTCTTTGAGGTCTCGGGCGACTACGACATAGCCGCCTTAATTCAAGCCTGCACCATTGAGGAACTAAATAGGAAAGTGGATGAAATACGGAAAATTCCAGAGGTCATAAATACGAACACTTTAATCAAACTTACAAGCGACTGACTTAGTTACGACTAGGCTTCACGATATGGGAGCAGAAGCAATGAACAAAATTCCAAAGATAATTAGGAAAATCGCGCTCCCAAGCACTATGTAGCCAATCGTCCTTTGACTTAAAAATTTTTTTCCAGCATTGACCGAGTGGCTCACAAATGCGAACCATCCTAAATCCGCCGCCGCATGCCCAACTAGAAAGGCGAAAAAGCCAACTGTTCCAGCAGTGCTTATGCTTGTTAAGAGCACGGGGACTCCCGTAGTTAACCACCAAAGCGTAATGTGTGGATTTGAGCAGCTAGTTAAGAAACCTGCGATGATAGGCCCATGAGACGCAAATCGAACATTCGCATTAGATTTTATTTCCACACGGATTTTTCTTGACGCCTTCACTAGATATGCGCCCATCAATATTAAGGCGGTTCCGCCGAAGTAATGAACGAATAATTTAGCCAAATCTGAACCTAAAATGACTCCTAGACCGAGGAAAATAAGG
>JBBIVD010000007.1:0-4708 GCA_037439925.1 Candidatus Bathyarchaeota archaeon | reverse complement strand
AATGGTCCTGCGAGGCGACCTCTTTTCAAAGCCTCAGAAACAGTAACCACGAAAACTGGTCCTGGAACTACGGCTCCAGACAAAGCAGCCATCATTGATGCGAATAGTAGTCCAAGAATTTCAAGCATTGAAAGTCTCCACACTAGGGGGCCTAATATAGGGAAACCTTCGCAACGCCCTCAATTTTTAGAAGTTCTGGAATAAGCTCTCCAGGAATTTTCTTTTCAACTATTAACGTGAGCTTAGGCTCAGGTGAAAGCTCAGGGTCATCCACTATAGCTTGCCTTATGCTTATGTTCCTCTCCGATATTATGGAAGCGGCCTTCGCCAGAATTCCAGGAGTTTTTGCGTTTGTCGGTGTGATTTCCACCACGCCCAGTTCAAGGTATTTCGCTATTTCTTTGAGGGAATGCCCTGCCGACCTCAAATTTTTGAATATAGTCTGCAACTCAGGGTTTCTCTCAATTGCCTTCACCGTTTGGGTTACTGTCCTCCTGTCTACTCCTGCGACTCGGCTTATTCTAATAGGCGGTATCTCTATTTCGTTGCAGTAGATTTTTCCCGCTTCCACTCTTAGACCATTTTCTATGAGGACTCTGGCTACGGTGATGCGTTCAGGAAATCCCTTCAAGTTCTCCACTACTTTACTCCACATATCGCCACACTCACGCATTGTGCTTGGCAATTAATGCAAGTTAATGATTAAGTGGAGTAAGCATAGCCTTTTTCGTCAGCTACGTAACGGAACTAGATTCGGCGAATTTTTGAAAAGGGAAGGCGAGCAACGGTTAGTAGGGCAGGGATTCTATCCATGGATACAGTTGCTTCAGTTTCTTCATAGCCTTCTGCACTTCATCCTTGGGGTACACGTAGGGCTGAAGCTTACCGCGAAGATAGTCGTCGTAGGCTTGCATGTCAAAGTGCCCGTGGCCGCACATCAAGAAAAGAATAGTTTTCTCTTCGCCCGTCTTTTTGCATTTCAACGCCTCATCAACTACGCCCTTAATTGCGTGGGACGGCTCAGGAGCAGGTATTATGCCCTCGGTTTTAGCGAAAAGCTTAGCGGCGTCGAAGACCTCCACTTGGTTGTAGGCTATTGTTTCCACTTTTTTCTCTAAGGCTAGTAAGCATAGGGTAGGAGCTTTACCGTGGTAGCGTAGGCCTCCGGCGTGGATGGGCGGCGGTATGAACTCGTGGCCCAACGTGTGCATTTTCACTAGGGGGGTCAGCCTCGCTGTGTCTCCGTGGTCGTACGTGTATTCTCCTCTGGTAATTGAGGGGCAAGCCGTGGGCTCAATAGCTACGAACTTTACGTCTTTCGGAGCCTTCTTCGACACCTTGTCGTAGTAGAAGGGCCAATAGAGCCCTGAGAAGCTGCTGCCTCCGCCTATACATCCGAAAATTACGTCTGGGTAGTCATCCACCATTTCAAGCTGCTTCTGAGTTTCCAGTCCTACCACAGTTTGATGCGTGAGGACATGGTTGAAAACACTGCCTATTGCGTAGTTGGCTTCTTCATGGACGAGGGCGTCTTCTACGGCTTCGCTGATGGCTATGCCTAGACTTCCAGGGTTGTCAGGGTCTTCCTTCAAAATCTTTTTGCCAGCCTCTGTTTTCGTGCTTGGGCTTGGAACCACTTCGGCGCCCCACAGCTCCATTAGGACTCTTCTGTACGGCTTCTGATTGTAACTTACCTTCACCATGTATACGGTGCAGTCGACATCGAAGGTCATGCAGCCGAAGGCTAAGGCGGAGCCCCATTGGCCAGCTCCTGTTTCCGTGGTTAAACGCTTTATTCCTTCCTTCATGTTATAGTATGCCTGCGGAACGGCTGTGTTAGGCTTGTGGCTTCCAGGGGGGCTGACGCCCTCATACTTGTAATAAATCTTAGCTGGGGTCTTCAGGGCTTTCTCTAGTCTAACGGCCCTATAGAGGGGGGTGGGCCGCCAAATGCGGTAGACTTCCCTCACTTCTTCAGGTATGTTTATCCATCTTTCCTGGCTCATCTCTTGGGCGAGGATTTCTTTGGGGAAAATTTTAGGAATTATCCCTGGTCCAGGCGCCCTCGTCGCTGGGTCTATTATCGGCGGCAGCGGTTTAGGCAAGTCGGGCAGTATGCAGTACCATTGCTTAGGTATATCTTCTTCATCTAACATTATTTTTGTCGACGGCATGTTTTCACTTCGCCAATTCTCAAACGAGATGCACATAATTGAGGATGAAACATAATTTAAATCTTATGCGTACAAAATTGTACATGCCTAATCATATGCACAAGCGCAAGCGACAGGTAGCATCAACAAACTTTAAGCTCCAGTTAGGTAAAAATAATATGTTCGGTGGGCGCATTCCATGGAGAAAAGCGAGTACATATGGCTGAACGGAAAATTAATCCCTTGGGACGAGGCTAAAACCCATGTTTTAGACCACGGAATCCATTATGGAACAGGAGTTTTCGAAGGGATTAGGGCGTATGAAACGGTGGACGGAAACTCCGCCATTTTCAGGCTGGAGGAACACGTGGAAAGACTGTTCAGGTCTGCTAAAGCCTTACGCATGACGCTTCCATACGAAAAAGAGAAGGTTAAGGAAATAATCGCTGAAACCGTTAAGAAAAACAGGTTAAAAGAATGTTACATAAGGCCCTTAGCTTGGTACGGATATAAGGAACTCGGACTGAGGGCGCAGGGGCTTCCCGTCAATTTTATGGTCGCCGTCTGGAAATGGGGAAAATATTTAGAGAAGGAGGGCGTTAGGGCGAAGATAAGCACGTGGATTAGGAATAATCCGAACTCCTTCCCTAACGAGGCAAAGGTTACAGGAGGCTACGTTAACGCCATGTTAGCTTCTGAGGAGGTTAGGTCAGCGGGCTACGATGAAGCCATAATGCTCGACCATAGGGGGTTTGTTGCCGAGGGTCCTGGAGAAAACCTCTTCATTGTGGAAAACCAGAGGCTTTCGACCCCTCCGCTCAGCGCCTCCATTCTGCAGGGAGTAACGAGGGACACCGTGATAACCCTTGCTGGGGACATGGGATACGAGGTTAGGGAAGCCGACATCACGAGGAATAGGCTATACAACGCTGACGAAGCCTTTTTCACAGGAACCGCAGCTGAAATCACCCCAATCTATGAAGTGGATGACAGAAAAATAGGAAACGGAGAAACAGGACCCATAACCAAAAAAATCCAAAACGAATACTCAGCCGTCATAAGAGGCAAAAAACAAAAATACAAAAAATGGCTCACATACCTATACAAATAACTCTTAGAATGGATTCCCAGCGTGATTCTCCGCCTTTTGACAACTTCTTGATGTTATAAAGGAAGGTTTATAATTCTATAATCATAGTTATAGTTAAAAGGGAATAACTATGCCCACAACAGTCCAGGTGGCTGAAAAAACTCTTCAGATGCTCAATAAACTAAAGGAAGAAACAGGTGCAAGGAGTTATGATGAGGTAATTAAGACGCTCATTTCCGAAAGAAAAAAGATTCCACGTTCGATGTTTGGATCAAATCCTAAATTGAAACCTTTTTCACAGAAAGACGAGGCCGAATTCCATGAGTTATAAGTACGTCATTGACGCTTACGCTTGGACAGAATATTTCAGAGCGTCTAAACTTGGAGAAGTTGCTAAGAAATACATAGAAAGCGATGAGTCAGCAACCCCAACAATCGTTGTTTCAGAGATTAGCAGAAAACTACTTAGAGAAATTGAGCTTGGAAATGAGACCAAAGAGGGAAGACTAAAACGCCTAGAATTTATAAGGGCAACAAGCCAAATAATTGACTTAAATTTCGAAATCGCGGCTAAGGCAGGAGAAATCGACGTAGACATGAAAAAGAAGAAAAAAAGCTGGGGCCTCGCAGACTCCATCATATTATGCACAGCAAGAATCGCAGAAGGAAAAATCATCACTGGCGATGAACATTTCCGAGGATTAGAAGAAACAATTTTTATAAAATAATCTCTTACAATGATCCGTTGTGTAGGAAACCTTGCGGGTTGTGGGAACCCTTTGCGTTATGCGAAACTATCTTATAATTATATCAAGTGAAACCTTTCTAAACATTGTAACCGAACCTAAAATCGTTCGCACGAAAGTTTTTATATGAGGAAATAGTTAACTTTTAGGCGAGTGGATTAAAGTGAGGGGTTGCGTTCACGGAAGGCGGTTGCGTTCATTCTTAGTACTTGCAACTCTAAATTAGGTGTTAGGCAAGCCCCTCAAATTTGCAGAATTCGTAAATTTTTAGCACAAAAATTTAATGCTCTTACCACATTTTTCATAGTAAGGTTCTTCTATGTGGAACCTTCGAGGTGTTGAACTGTGAGTAAAGTAAGGTTTGCCATACCTAAGGGCTCTTTGGAGAAAGCCACTTTCGAAATTTTGGAGCAGGCTGGATACGGAATTTCGGGGCAAGAGCGAACTTATAGGCCGTCCTTGAACGATCCTGGAATCGAACTGAAAATTCTTAGGCCTCAGGAGATTCCCTTTTTCGTCAGTGCGGGCTTGCAGGACGCTGGCATAACGGGTTTAGACTGGATTCGGGAGGCGCGCGCAAAAGTGGAAGTTCTCTTAAACTTGGAGTATGGAAATGTTAAGCTTGTGCTCGCCGTGCCTAAGCCTTGGACGAAAATAAACTCGCTCTCCGATCTTCTGGAAAGTTTTAGGCGTGAAGGCAAAAATTTGAGGATTTCCAC
>JBBIVD010000006.1:11661-18027 GCA_037439925.1 Candidatus Bathyarchaeota archaeon | reverse complement strand
CAGAACGATGACCATAGTTAGGCACAGTTATGTTGGCTGGAGCCAAAAAAGATTTGAGGCCCATTATACCCAGAGGGTAGGGACCTGGACCCGCACGTGTTCTTGAATTCGTCAAAATCCCCCAGCGCTGTTGCGGATCGCTGTTGTAGTCATATGGTGTATTAGTTAGGTTTTTGAACGGCCATCCTACCACATTGACGAAAGTCCAACTGTGATCTCGAACCTGCTGGCTCCAAGCGGTTAGGTAACTCCACCAAGTCGGCTTAGGAGTGAAATCACTAACGTTTAGGTAATCGTCGCCGGGATCATTGTAAAGAAAATTATCGATAAATCGGTTTTCGGGCTCAGGTATGGGCAAATTGGAGCCGTGGCAATTAAAGAATATTATTGGTCCAAAGCAGTTTTGCGTCATTAAACTTGCTGTGTTGTTGACTAGTGTGGCGAAGGTCGATGCTAATTGATTAGTGTTGTTAATCCAGTAGACGTGGACGTAAACCGTTAAACCGCTTACGGCTGAGCCGTTAACGCCTCTTAACGTGTTATAGAGGTATCCAGCGACTTGTTGCACTCCAGAGGGAAAGGTTGCGTCGCTGCAGTTAATTATGAAGGCGTGGGCGTGCCAAACGGTTGGTCCTGGAGCACCCTCAACTGGCCTTGTTGGGAGAGACGTAAAGATAGATAGAAGGAAAAGTATGGCGATTAGAGATAGTTTTGGGCGGCTCAACTGTGGTGCTCCACAATTTTTGCTTAACTGTTTAACAGTTAAGAAGATAAGGCTTCTCCGCTTAAAAACATTTTGGAACTCGAAACTATATTAAATTTCCAAAATTCACTTATCCTCGCTAATAATCCACTAAGAGAAACTTACATATGAAAAAGGTAAGGAATGAGCTTTCGCCCTATTCTAAACAATGAAGCACTGATGAACCGTGCAAATGTCCTATGTAGCCTTCTGAGCCTGGGCTTTCTTTTTCGAGCCTACAGCTATGGGTTTCGCTTCCTCTCCTTCCTCGGGCAGTTCAGGCAATTCTCCAGAAAGGTCTTCTCCCTCGCCCTCTAAGGATGGTAACTCAGGTAACCCCTCGCCTTCAAAGGCTGGAAACTTTTCGCTCAGAGCCTCAACGAATTTATCCACGAACTCATGGAACTCCGACGCCTGCAACTTTTCCTTCGCAAGCTTGTCTACATCATCCTTTATTTGTGCGAGGCTGTCTCGTAATTCGCTGTTCTCTTTGGTTAGTTTGGCATCGAGCTCGGAAAGGTGTTGGTTCAGCTCTGAGGCTTTCTCGTCGAGTTTTTTCCCTAGGTCGGCTTCCGTCTTACTGAGCTCTTTTTCCTGTTTCTTGAGTTCCTCGCCGAAATCGGTTAAGCCCTTCTCAATTTTGTCTAGCCGCATGTATATGCTCATCAGGTGCTTCTTCAAGAGCGCCGCATACGACATTTTCTTGATTCCCCATCTATATAGTTAAACTGTTTAACATTTAAATCTTTCTATCCGAAAACCACAAGGAAAACCAGCATCCCAGAAAATCCAACTCAAAACCGCGCACGCAACCTTTCAATCAAATTCGCATTCAACATTATTTTTGCACTTAGGAGCGAGAATCGAAGGATTTAAATGTTAAAGTGTTCAAAAACTAATCATGTAATAAGCAGGTGAAAACCGACGTGGAGAAAGGAGAAATAATTAAAAAATTAGAAAGCATCGAACAGAGACTCGAGGGCATCGAAAAAATCCTCAAAGAAATGAGCTTAACAAGGCATGAGCCAAGCATGGAAGCAGCTAAACCGAGCAGCCTCACAACAGGCGTTGAAGGGCTCCTCGAACTTCCAGACAGCCTCAGAAAATCCATGATGGCCGTGCAGGAATTGGGAGAAGCCACGGCTGAGGAAACAGCCGTGAAAACTAACCGGACGAGGAGCGTTGAAAGCATATACTTAAATCAATTGGTGAGGATGGGGCTTCTGCAGCGTATTAGGAGAGGGAAAAAAGTTTACTTCGGATTACTGAAATACTACTAGAATAAGCTTTAATCGAACCCGCATGAGATTTGAGGTAAAGGTGTAAACGTATTTTGCGGCATCTTCCGCTGTTTAGAGAAGATGTTTTCACGTGCGACTTATGTTAAACAGTTAAACTTTTATATTACGAAGCATCCAATAACTATTATAACAGCCGCATCGCTCAGCGACACCGAAAAGGCATGGAATACAAGACATGAAACTCATTCAAAAAAAATCTGGGCAGCTTTACACTGTTGAAGTCATCATAGCCATTGTAATAATGATTGGTTTTTCAATTTTTATTTCTAGCATCTATCGAACACGTTCAAGCAGGGTAGCGACTTTAGCCGACCTCAGACAGATGGGTGAAGATGCTTTAGGAACTTTAGACGGGTCGGGTCTACTCGCATCTTGGATATATGCCAATCCGCCTAATGTTTCCAGTCTTGACGGCGCTTTGTCGCAGCTTTTTCCCTCTCGGACAGCCTATAACGTCTATGTTCTCGATGCTAATCTGAATCAGGTTGGCAATGCGTCTGCTTCGCATGGTGATCCAACGAACGTTGGCGTTGCAGTAGTCCTTTATGTTGTTTCGGGTTACGAGGGCTATTATGAGCCTAGGGTTGTGAAGCTTGAGCTTTGGTATGCGGGGGACTAATGTGATTAGACATAAGAAGGGGCAGTTCTTCCTTATCGTGGCTATATTATATTGTGTGATTCTCCTTTCCATCGCGACTTACGTTATCGCCGTAATTAGTAGTCCCCCCAGGGCGAGGATTGGAGGAACCCAATATGCCTATACAAACATTAAAACTCAATGCATTAGGGTTGTGGAAATCTCTTTGGCAAACTTAACTAATGGCGGTCCATCCAATATATTAAGCCTTAATTTGGAGAATTGGAAAAATTCCACGCAGAGCTTCTTCGCCAGGGAAGGGTTTTCGCTTTCCTTAGCCTACGCTAATCCTTTAAATGAAACTAGATGGAATCAGTCTTTAAGCTGGTCTAAGGCTAATGCTAGTTTCACTGTGCTTCTGCAGTCTGGTTCTTCCCAAATAAGGGATGAATTCACGGTTAAAAGCGAGCTTTACGTGAATGTTACGCGGGTTGAATCGCTTAATGCCACTTACGTTAATGTTTGGAAGGAAGGAAACACTCCCGTGGTTTCTGGAACTGTTAAGGTCGGTTATGTTCAAGCTAATAACTATGGGAATGGAACTTACGTCGCTATTGTTCCTCCTCTACCCGAATATGATATTATTTCTGTTTGGGACTCACGATTCATCTTCGTTAGGGCTAAGAAAACTTGACGCCTATAATATATGCGTTGCAATTAAAGTTACTCAAAAGTTAGTTTTATGAAGTCTATTTTTCCGAGATGCTTGTGGTCGTTTGAATACGCTTCGAAGACGCCCATTTTGGTCATTATAGCGACGTTTACTCCGTCGTTGAAGTCTATGCCATATAGCAACATGTTGTTCGCTCCTAAAAGAAGGTCGTCCGCATCGAAATGCATCACTTCTAAATTTTTATAAGACAAAACTTTTTCCAGTGTAGGCTTAATTTCGCTTTGTTTGCCCATAGCCTCTAACACCCACGAAATCTCGCATAAAACCAGCGTCGACGTTACAGCTTCTTCACCTTGCTCTATGCGCTCAAGAATGCGCTTCGCCCTTTCGCCGAATCGAGGATGGCCAGTGGCGCTGTAGACAAACACGTTGGTGTCCACGAAATGCTTCATTTCAACTCCTCAACCAATTTCTTCCGAACGAATTCTCTAGCTCTCTCTTTAGGCTCCTCAACTGGGTATTCGACTTTAATGCTGCCATGCAAGGCTTCTGTCGGTTTCCCATAATGCGTAACCGGCAGGAGAACGATCTGCCCTCCGTAGTCTCTAACAATCAACCTAGAACCCTCCCTTACACTGTATTTATCTCGAAGTTCCTTAGGAAGAACTATACGCCCATATTTTCCAATCTCGACTGACAAGTTCATCACCGACAATTAAATTAATAAATGGCAAATAAAAAAGTTTTTGTCAAAAACAGAACGTAAAACGGGGGTCAAAAATGACTAAAACAGTGGACGCCTTGGTTTTGAGGCATACCCGCCTATTTGGCAGTGTGGTTTTTAGTAGATTGGTCGCGAAAACTTTCAAAAGTTCCTTAGGATTAGGTAGACTCTTTTTTGTGCTTTTCGAGCTCTAGGATTCTTAGGCGTACTGCCTCTTTGATGTACTCCGTTCTAGACGTATAGCCTAAGCCTGGGGTTGACACCATTTTGTCCACTTGTTCAAGAAGGTCTCCTGGAAGCTGGATTGTCCTCCATTTTCTTTTTATCTTCGAAGCTGTTCTCATACATCTCTCACCTGTCCTTATTCAGTTCATTTCGGATTTTATAAGTGAATAAGTCGAATTCAGTATATATCATTTGTGCATTCCACAGAAAAACCGAAATCAAAGATTAGCTATGCATGCTCTCTTGAACTGCCCGTTGAGAATAGCCTTCTCAAATACGGGTGAAAGCATAAAAAGAACCGCAAAATAAGCAATTATCTGAAGCGTTCCTACGATGTATATGACTTCAAATGCCTCGTAAATAGCTGAAACTGCGAGAACCAAAGTTACCAGTATGTAAATATAGGCAGTTTTCTTCATTCCGGTGAGGTATGCTCTTAGGCGTTTCTCTTGTCCCACACTTTTTGGCCAAATAACGCCCTTCCATTGAAGGTAGGCTGCGAACATGGCAAGGATGTAGCCCTGTCCCTCCAAAATCAAAGTTAAGGAGTGAGGGATCATTACCCAAGCTAACTCGGGAGATGCGGGCGCCAAAAGGATGCCCCATAAAACAGCCCTTACACACCCCATCAAAATTCCGCCGAAAGGTATTACCAAAGAGATAAGCGTTATCCCAACAAAGGAGCCTAAAAAAAGATTTACGAGAAAAGTTAGGGCTGCAGCTAACGGAAAATTGCCGCTTGAGTAGGCTTCGACAAGTCTTGGATAGGTTGCAGGAAGCCCAGCTCTAACCGACCCCAAAAGCCCTCTTTGAGCCTCAGGAAAAGCGAAAGAGTAAATCATGAACGAGGCGACCAAACCATAATAAAGAACATTTAGGAGAACGTATTCAAGAAAATTCTCCTTAACTTGCAATAAAGCCATATTAAACACATGTCGTACTCTGCCTAAATTCATTTGAATCCATCTCTCAGCAGACTTGTTAACACTTGCGATTATAATAATTATGGAGGTATATAGCAGTACTCCCATCCCTCTCTATTGTCTGAAAAAAGGGAGAAATTACTTTCTGACATAAATTAGTCAGGTCTTCTTGGTTGTTGCTGGATTAGACGCTGTATGGGATTAAACCTTAGCTGTACATGCTTAAGACTTTTCTTATGCCCTCAGGAGTTACATAGTATTTGTCGGCGAAATCGGTTTTAGAAACCATGACATAGCCTTCCTGAATCAGTTTCGGCAGAAAGCCCTCTACGGCGGAAACCTCCATTCTGATGCGTTCCGAAATCTCCTTAGCGGTTAAAGACCTTTCCGGCGCGATTACGCCCATGTTGAAAAGCATGCAAAGGAGATTGAACTCCTCAGGCACAGCGAATCCTGAAGGATGACCAGCGGGATCCATTAACCCTTCAACACCTCCTCATACAGCCTAATGGTCTTTTCGGCTACTGCGTCCCAGCTGAAGTTTTTCCGCAATTTTTCCTTAGCATTTTTAACTATTTGTTGAGCATAGTCTGGGTTTGAAAGGATTTGGTTCAATCCCCAGGCTATGGACTCAGGATTTCTCGGATATACGAGAATTCCATTTTGACCGTGCTCGATGACTTCGGCTAAACCGCCTGTTCTAGACGCCACAACTGGAACGCCTGCAGCCATGCCTTCTAGGGCGACGATTCCGAAGGGCTCGTAGATGGACGGCACCGTTAAAACGTCGGCGCTCACCATTGCCTCAGCTAAATCACGTTCAGAGAGGAAACCCGTAAAAAACACCTTATCCTGAAATCCCATGGACCGAGCTAGGCTCTGTAAGCTGTCTTTCAACCAGCCTTCCCCAGCGATGACAATTTTCGCCTCGGGATTACGCTTAAGAATGAGCGGCACAGCGTGGATAAGGTACTCAACGCCTTTCTGGGGCGTGAGCCGCCCAGCGAATAAAACCATTTTTTCATGGGGCGCCACATATTTTCTTCTAACTAACTGTCGATCAACAGGGATTTCAAACCTCTCAGGGTCGATGGCGTTCGGAATAGTTTCAATTTTATCCCTAGGAACCTTAAAGTGGCCGCTGACCTCGTTTTTCATGGCCTCACTCGTCACGATTATCCTACGTGCCTCGTAGGTTGCC
>JBBIVD010000006.1:4297-11633 GCA_037439925.1 Candidatus Bathyarchaeota archaeon | reverse complement strand
GGTTCATGGAGCCCATGAGCTCTGCCGACTTCAGTGCTGTGAACCGTTAATACCAAAGGCTTGTTCAAGAACTGCTTTAAGGGGATAGCCGATGGAGACACAAGCCAATCGTGGGCGTGAATAACGTCAGGCTTTACTTTATGGCATAGCCGCGCCGCCAGCTTCTCCATGAAATGGTTAAATAAGAGAACCCAAGTTAAGAAGTTCGGGTGCCCCAACTCGATTGCCGCACGGTAAACCTTAACTCCGTCCACATCCTCGTAGGCTGGAGCGCCAGGAAACTCCAAAGTTATAACGTGGATTTCGTGTCCCCTCTGCGCAAGGGCTCGGGCTAAACCGAAGCAGTGGCGAGCGACCCCTCCAACGATTCTGGGCGGAAACTCCCAAGTTAGCATGAAGACCTTCATTTAGGCGCACCAAGCGCTAGGTCTGTTTAATATTTCTTTCAATATAATTTCCTTCACGTATGTGCAGATGCGGATAAACCTTCGTGGCTGTCAGTCGGCATCCCGCCTCTATTGTCACGTCGTCCGCTATCACCGAAACCGAGTCTATTTTCGTCGGTTTGCTTAAGCTTGATTTAACCGTTGAGTGTCTTCCCACAATGCTTCCGTGGATTTCGGCTCCGTCACCAATTATGACTCTGTCCATTACGGCTGACCCCTCAATGCTCACATTTTCTCCGATTTTCGTGTAATTATCAATGCACGAATCCCTTATTTTAACGCCGTCGCCGATCTGGCAGTGCCTACCGATTAGAACAGAGCCTTCGAGTTTTATCTTTCCCTTCCTAACCTTCCCAATGATGGATTTCCTTCTCTTAATGGATTCGAGGCTTTCTCCCTGAATCCAAACGGTCTCGTCTTCAGAGATTCTCCCACCGAAATCTCGGAAACACTTTAACCGTCCATAAAGTATGTCACGCATAGCTTCTAAGTATCTTTCAGGCGTCCCAACGTCGTACCAGCTTCCTTTTATGGTGTATCCGTAAACGGGTCTCCCAGTTTTCACGAGGTAAGGAATCAAATCGTAGCCGAAGTCTAGGCGTTTCTCACGCATAATTATGTCTTTAACTCCTTTTTCGCAGAAGATTTCCCTCATTTCTGGAGTGACAAGATAAAGCCCAGTGTTTGCCAAGTTTGAGGGAGCCTCCTGCCTCGAAGGCTTCTCCACAAACCTAGATATTCTCATATCCTTATCGATGTCGGCTATCCCGTAGCCCCTAACATCCTTGACGGGACTCAACCCAATAGTCATGAGGGCTCCTTTCCTCCTATGGAAATCCAAAAAATCCTTGAGGTCTATGTCGAATATGTTGTCCCCCTGCACGGCGAAGACAGGGTCCCTCACATCATAATATTCCATGTTAATTCTAGCTGAGTCGCCGCTTCCATAATCCTCTTCGTTAGGCTGATATTTAATGTGAATCCGAGGCGAAATATTGTATCTGGCGGAGAAGCCGACCCCAGACTCAAAATAGTCATGCAAGCTCCTATAGTTCATGTAGCCCTTCACACCGAAAATAAAGTTCTTTACGCCCTGCCTCGCCAAACAAAGCAACGAAATCTCAATTAATGGTCTATTAAGCAGCCTAATGCACGCCTTAGACACCTCCGCAGTTAGGGGAAGCAGCCTTTCAGCTTTTCCGCCGACAGGGACTATTACCCTCAAATTTTCAGGGGCATAGTTCACATCAAAACCCCATTGCAGATATAAAAATAAGTGTATAAAAGAGTATTTTCGATTATGCCTGATACATCATTTTAGGCTGTTTTCCCTTTTCCTCGATGAGCTTAATCTCGCCGAAAGTCTGCTCATACTTACGTATATTGTCCTGTAAGGCATGTAGAAATCGTTTAGCGTGTTGCGGAGTCAACGAAACAATGGCTTTTACAACGCCTTTCGGCGGCTGCCCAGGAATGGGATACAAATGCATAAAAGTGAAAGTGAATTCGTCGTCCTTGTGGGCGATGTTAGCAGAATTGCTGAAAACGGGATTAACCTCGCCTACCTCAACCCGAAGCTCTTTACCAATTTCCTTCATTTCCACCACCGCATAATAAGTAAAGGCTAAGAAAGTAAATAAGCCTATCCAAAATTTAGGCAGTATGACTAGCCTCTCGGAGAGTTTTCTCTATCCTTTTCCAGTGGGCGCCCTGCCAATATACTTGTCCGCAGCTGGGGCATTCCCAAAACTCCTCATACCTAGACAAGGTTCCCTCAGGGATTCTGCCCACGACCATATCTTTAGCGATAGGTCTAATTTTCGTGTTGCATTTTGGACAACGGGACATTGCAACATCGATTTCAAGTTTAAGTTTAAATCGTTTCGATAACTCGGCGAGGTTTTCGGCCTCTGTCTTGCCCTCGACAAGGAAGGCTTCTATCCCATGCTTAACAGCTTGCTGATAAAGCTCCTGATCGCGAGTTAGTAAGATACGGTTTTCAGCCTTCGCGGCTTCGATTAACTGCCTATCGCCTAGGGATTGGGAATATTCAACGTCGCAGCCGAGCATGCGGAGCCACCGAGTGAGCTTGCCCAGCATGCCGTCCGTTATGAACTTCATTTCTCCAGCCCCAATATTGTGCCTGTTCCCTTTTTTGCAACAATTTCGCCTTCATCCATGACCAGCTGACCGTTCACAAAAGTTCTCATTGGCTTGCCCTTGACTTTCCAGCCGTCGAAGGGCGAATACTTAGCCTTTGAAAAGAACTTTGAAGAGTCAATTTTATATTCTTGGTCCATGTCGACAACGACTAGGTCGGCGAAACAGCCAGCTTGAATGGAGCCCCGCGCCAAATGGAATATTTCAGCTGGCTTCGCGGCTAACAATTGAATTAGGCGACTCCAAGACATTTGTCCACGGTTCACCTGCGTTAACATGAGGGGCAACGTTGTTTCAAGCCCTGGAATGCCCGGCGTAACTTCCCAAATGTTTTCCCGCCGCTTCTCCTCTAGGGTGTGGGGCGCATGGTCGCTCGCAACCATGTCTATTAATCCTTCGTTAACGGCGTGCCAAAGCCTGAAAGCATTAGGCTTCGGTCTTACTGGTGGAGCTGTGAGGGCGATTCCGCCGAGCCTGCGAAGCTCCTTCGTAGTTAAAAAAAGGTGGTGTGGAGTCGCCTCACAAGTTATGTCATTCGACTTGAAGTTTTTAAGGTGATTTAGGGACGACGCAGCGCTTATGTGGCAGAAATGCGTTTGTAAGCCGACTTGTCCAGCGAGCTTCAAAACTCTTTTTACGGCGTTAACCTCCCGTTCAACTGAATGTGCCCTAAGGTAATGGCTCAGCGACGTTTTCCCAGACTTTCGAAAAGCCTCTTCCATCCTTTGAATCACGTCGCCCTCTTCCGCATGCACAGCCACCAATCGGTTTAGCCGTTTAACCTGTTTGAAGGCGTTTAAAAGAATGGCGTCCTGATGCACGTTAAGTTCAGTTACGGGACGAAGAAGATTAACTTTGAAGGCTAAGGCGCCGTTTTTCACCATCTCGTCAAATTGACCATATTGCCTAGGGAAGGCAGCGTAAAAACCTACGTTGACCATTACTTGATTTTTTGCTCTTTGAATTTTTTGTTTGAGGCGTTCGGGCGTGTTTGTTGGAGGCTGCGTGTTAGGCATGTCGAGGACTGTTGTGAAGCCTCCAGCGGCTGCGGCGCATGTTCCAGTGAAAAAGTCTTCTTTGTAGGCTAGTTCGAGGTCTCTGAGGTGAACGTGGACGTCGATTAAGCCCGGCAGGGTTACTTTTCCCTTAATGTCAATTGTTTTCGAGGCTTTAGGCATGTTAGGTGGCTTGGCTACTTTGTATATTCGATCCGCTTCGATGGATATTCCAGCCTCCACGAAGCCCTTGTCCGTAAAGATTTTTGCGTTGATTAAATTGAGGTCAACCGTATGCATTTTCTCCACTTTTAAGCCCCGAAACTAAAGTTTTTAATTCGTAAAGCTATGCTATTAACTTAAAGAAATCTCTCTCCGTTATTATTCCGACGAGTTTTTCATTTTTCACCACAGGCAAGGCGCCCACGTTTCTTTCCCGCATCAGCTTAGCGGCTTCGCCAGCGTCGGCTTCTGGCTCGATAATTGCAACTTCTTTCGTGGCTATTTCAAGGATCGGCATTTGTAAAACTTGATCAATGGTTCCAGACTGTAAATGCTCGAAGACTTTGCCTGAGCCAAAAAATCTCAATATGTCCATTACGGTTGCTATGCCCATGAGTTTATCATCCGAAACGATGGGAAGCCGCCTAAAACCATGTTTAATCATTGTTTTTTCAGCTTCGAGAATTGATGTTTTATGGGGCACTGTCACAACCTTTTTAGACATCAAATCCGTTACTTTAGCTCTCATTTTTCCAGCGAAGAGGGCGGTTACGTCCCTTTCTGTCACGATAGCCCAAACGCGATTTTCTTCGTCAACAACGGGCAATCCTCCGACCTTGTGCTTTTTCATAAGCTCCATGGCATCGCTGATTTTGGCGGACGTTTGAGCAGAAATCACTTTTTCAGCCATAATGGACCTAACTGGCTCATTTATAGCCTTAAAGAAGTTTCCAGCGTATTTTCGCTGAACTATCTGGAACTTTCGTCCCCCTCCGAGATAGTCTATTATGTCGGCTGCCGTTATTATTCCACGAAGCCTACGGGTTCCCGGATCGACAATGGGAATGCGGCGGAAACCTTCTTTAGCCATGATCTGTATGGCATCGTACACTGGCGTGGTAGAAGCCATGGTGACCACTGGGCTCTTTGCAATAGTCATGATTTCGCCCTCACGCCTTTTAGGAGGGTGAGCCTTCAAATCGAGCTGTCCTTTCTCCCTCAACCTGCGGCGGAAGCCTTCACGACGAATAGACAAGTTTCTAACCTCCATATAGGCTAATTTATAGAAGCGCCTCGGCGATGTCTTCACGGTCGACTACGCCAACAAGCCTGCCTTTCTCGTCGACAATGGGCACCCGTCCAATGTTTTTTTCGAGCATTAACTCGGCTGCCTTCCTAATAGTGTCTGTGGGCTTGAGGAATATAACCGAAGTCTTCATAACAGAGGAGATTTTCGGAGGAACCTTAAACTTTCCCTTTCCCGCCTCAAAGGCTGGAAGAATCACTCTGCTGTCTAGGAGATCCTTCTGTGTCACTATGCCAACAAGCTTGTCCTTTCTTACGACTGGTAAACCAGCGAAGGATCGTTCCTGCATTAAACGCCAGACGCCATCAATTTCATCTTCGGGCGAAACTGTAACAAGCTTTGTTGACATAACCTCTGAAAGGGGCTTTGAAAGCGCGGCGACATTCTTTTTCAAGTAGGCGTCAATGAAGCTTTCTAGGTTGAGCATTCCTGCGTAGGTGTAGTCTTGCGGAGACTTCACAACGGGAACGTACCACTCATCCAAGCGAATCATTTCCCGCACAGCACGGGAAACATCCATATCCATAGTTGCGACGAATTTAGCCGTGGACATGATTCCCCTAACCCGAATAGGAGAAACCGAAGAGGTTACAGCCATGACGTTGCCACGGGACAGCACGCTCAATAGGCGCTTGCGATCATCCACCACAGGGAGGACACGCAATCCTCGGCTTCGAAGCACGGCTCTAGCCTTTGTGGCAAATTCGTCACCATAAATGGACGGGTAATTTCGATCCATCAAATCCCGAACACTCAAGGCATCACCATAACTAAATGCGCTTAACTATAATATTTAAGCAGAGAAAATAAAACTATTTGTAAAGACCGAAAGCCTCGAGGACGTTAAAAAATCTTTAACGTAAACGTTTATGCGGCGACCATTCAATTTAACGATGCTAGAAAACTCTCAGTATGTGGCTCCGAGTTCAGCTCGGCATTCTTCGCAGATGAAGTTTCCCTCAACTTCCTTAAGGGTGTCGGACCATCTGCCGCATTGGTCGCAGTTGCCCGCCAGCGGCGTTTGCTCCGGAACTTCTTCCGCTGAGGCGCCTTCAATTTTTGCTTTTTCCTGTATTATTTCAATGAGCTCAGGCGTGACGGCTAAAATGTCCTTGCTGGAAACTATGCCCACGAGTTCTCCTTTATATATGACGCCCAGCCTTCGGATGTTAAGCCTGTTCATTCTTCTCGCGGCTTCGCTTAGGGTTTCGTCTGGTTCTATGGTGATTAGGGGTGAAGTCATAACCTCTGTGGCGGTCATTTCACTCGGTTTAGAGTTTTTGGCTAGAACTCGTGAAACTAGGTCCCTCTCGGTGATTATGCCCAAGGGCTTTTCATGTTTGTCAGTTACGATGATGCAGCCCAGATTATGCTTATCCATGAGTTGGGCTACCTCGGTGACTGTTGCATTTTCGCTAACGGTGAACACGGGGCTCGTCATAACGTCTTTGACGAGCATTTGCTCCCTCAAGCCTATCGTAGCCACATTTAATCCTCCATCACGGAAATTTTATTGAAGATATTATTAAATTGTTTCCTATAATCCGCTATTTTATACTTCCTCTGCCTGACGGTATAAACCTCTGAATCTCTTCTAGGGCGATTTCAAAAATTTGCTTCTGCATGGCTTCAGGAGCCTTTTCAGCTAGTTTCCGCCGTATCTGCTTGGCAAGCTCGCCGCTTGATTTCTCCCCAGGAATCACCTCCACGTAAACGTTTGTTTGTTTGGCAATAGCCTCTGCGGGTCCTCCAATAACCATTAGATTTTCTCCTTCCATTTGGATTCCGACGGCAACCCTTAAAGGAACATTCCTAACGTAGTTTTTCTGTCCCGAAATTATAAATGCGCCTTTCTCGAGGTATTGCCCCGACGGAGGGCTCTTACTTACTTGCTGAGACGAAATCCAGTAGACGTCAGCCGAGCCTAACATTTCCTTCCAAGCCCGAGAATAGGATGCGGCGAGCTGGGCTGCCTCTTTCAGCGTCCGCTCGGGCGGAACTTTTCCATCAGTCTTAACTAGAACAAAGGGTGCGCCGTGGATGTCAGCGTGGAAAACTTTGTCATGCGGCTCCATGTGTTTCTTGATGAGAATTTCGTTTGCGGTTGCGTCCCTTCCTCCAATCACGAGGAAACCGTCTGAAGAATGGAACCACAGGAATTTTTCATACCACGCCCTCCTACGCCTTTTAGGCGGCAGCTCGGGAGCCTTTAACTGTTCCACGCTTCGTTCTTTCAACCTCTTAATTTTATTTTCAGTTTCTAGTAAAGCCTTTTCCACGCCCTCCATTTTCTTTTCAGCCTTTTTCGCCTTGGCGTAGTAGCCCGCCGCATTTTCGTAAACGGAATGTCGAAGGGAAAGCGGGAAGGTCAGCTTTTCCAGGGAGACATTTAGAATTAGTCTTTCAGGCTCTAAGGAGTGAAAATA
>JBBIVD010000006.1:2495-4278 GCA_037439925.1 Candidatus Bathyarchaeota archaeon | reverse complement strand
GCCTGCCTCCCTTTCTTTTTCGAAGCTTAAGATTATTTGGTTCCATGGTTTTCCACTCTTTTTTTCGTCCATGATTTTTTGGAGTAAAAATCCTAACTCGTTTAGATGCATATAGATTGCGTCGCCGATTCTCTTGTTCTGCTCAACTTTCTGTTTCAGGCTTTCAAGGGCTCTCTGCTGGCTCTGCAAAATTCTCTGCTGCTTCGCTATTTGTTTCTCGGCTATTTTGGCAAACTTAACGATTTTTTCCTCAACGCTCGTCTTCGTATAGTATTCGTCCAACGCCTCATTGAAGGACCCAAACGATTTCAATTTAAAATTAGAGTACACTTTCAGGGGGATGGGAGTAACGTCCACCAGTTCTTCTTTTTCGTCAAGCACGATGATGGGCTCAATTTTCCCAGCGGTGATTAAAGACAAGATTTGACGAAGCTGATTGAATATGTTGTCAATTTCCCCTTTAGTTAAGGAAACGCACGCCTTGTTCTTGTCGATTTCCGCGCGCAAAAGAATTTCCTCTGCGTATAATCCGCCGATGCCTAGAAATTTCGTGAGAGCCCGCACTATCTCTAGTTCCCCAAAATTCCTTATTTCCGCCAAATCCTGACAACTTAACTTAAGCGGGTTTCTGCCCATCTGAGGAGCATGCCTAAAAGTTTCGCCGCGCCAAACGCTTCGATCACGCATTTTACGATAAACTAGAGCATGAAGGATAGTTTTTTGTGGGCTCACTAAAATGATGTTTCCGTCGCCGAACAGCTCTACCACAAGCTGAAATTCGCCATCTTTCGTTTCCATATGCATTGTTACAATTCGCTCGAACTCATGCTGCTGAATCCCTACTATCCTACTATTTTTTAGGTATTTTCGGAGAGCCATGCAAAAAGCAGTTGGTTTCTCAGGTTTTTTTAGGGCGTAAGAAGTCAAGTGAATCCGTTTTCCCGCCTCTGCAAGAAGATGAATCGGATTTCGGCTTGGTTGACGAAGCCTTAAAAGCAATGTGGTAGGGTTAATTTGGTAAATGTTATCAACTCTAGCGCCTTCAACTGCCTGATTAATTTCAGGAATAAGAGCCGCCACATCGAAGCTTGACATCTGCTCCTTCAAAGCCTTTCACACAGGAAGGAATCTAACCAAACGCCTATATTTGTTTGCACCTCCATAACTCAATCCGTTGTGGACTTAGACTCGCAAGGTTTATTAGCTTCGTCCCACCATAATTGTTAATTGTGGGATAAACATGACGATTAGAGCTAAGACTTTGGAAAGGATCAAAGTGGACTCTAAAGGGAGGGTTTCCATTCCTAAGAGCCTTAGGAAAAGTCTCAGCCTAGGCGTTGGGAGAGAGCTTGAGGTCCATGAAGAAGGGGGGAGAATAGTTTTAGTGCCGCTTATTGAGGACCCAATTGAGGCAATTTTTGACGTGTTAAACCATGTCCTCCCTAGAGGAAAGACAGCGACGGAGATTCAACATGGGCTTAGAACTGAATGGGATCAGGACATCGAAAAAGAGTCTTCATATGCTCGAGGAGTCTCTAGATGAGAGTCTTCCTCGACACTTGGGTTTTCCTCGATTCTTCAGAACCCTCTAAGAATCTTTTAAATCGGGTTCGCCGAAGAGCACTAGAAGGGGTCGTAAGCACCCTCACCTTCGCCGAACTCTATTCTCTACTTCATAAGAGGGTTAGTGACAATGATATCAAAAGGTTCACGCAAAACTTAGAACGCTTAGGGCTGAGGGACATTTCAGTCACCAAGGAAATCGCCGGAGAAGGCGGACGTT
>JBBIVD010000006.1:0-2465 GCA_037439925.1 Candidatus Bathyarchaeota archaeon | reverse complement strand
AGTAGATGGAATAATCCTAGCCACAGCCGTCGCGGAACATGCAGACATGCTCGTAACGGGGGACCCAGACTTCAGGGATGTCGAGGAAATAAAGGTCGTCACACCTGAGATGACGATGAAAGAATTGGAAGACACGCACCCTTGACAATAAACTAGAACGACAATGTTTTCAGCATGAATGGAGCCAAAGTTTTCCGTAAATGTAAATAAGCACATATCCCATTTAAGGGAGTTTCAACAGAAATCAAAGGGTTGAACATGAAGCCTTTAAGCGTTATCTATTGGACTAAAGTCTGCTTAGGCATAGTAGCCGGCGCACTCTGCGTCGCCATCGGATTCAACAATTTTCTGTATGGCTTGTTCTTGAGCATATATTTTTACATAATTACCCATTACATTCTCAAGCAGTTGTTCATCGCCAAAGTGAAAGAATCGTCTAAGGTGCTTAAAACAGGGATAGGCGCCTATTTCCTAACATGGATTGTTGCGTGGATTGTGTTCTATAGCCTTACGCATCCAATGGGCTAAGTTGAGCTGCCGCCGTCTAGAGTCTGTTGAATGAGTGTGGCTTTTTCCGTAGCCTTGCCCGTTTCCTTGAGCTGTATTTCTTCAGTTTTCATCTTTAATAGAAGGCGCATGTATTCAGCCCATGCGGAGAAGAATCCGCGGTCGTAGTCTGCGTGAAGCATGTTTTTAGCGTGTTTTAAAAAGTCGTTGCGATATTTTTTCAGCTCTTTCTCGTCGTTCAAATTTGCGTTTAAAAGGAACACGTATCGGTCGTCGTTCAGTTTTTGGGCTAGGAGCATGCCATGTAAAGCTTGAAGATAGCCTCTGTTCCATTCGGTTTTCTGCACGTTTTCCCTTAGACGTTCAGCCTCAGCGAAACGCTTCTCTGTTACAAGCTGTAGGAAACGAGTCACGAAAGTCGGCGAAATGGGCATTTTTAATTCCCTGCCGCACTAATTTAAAATGCGCCTTATTCATGTTTTTGCCTATCTTCTTCTGTTACGTCTTCTATTCCGTTTTCAGTAATCTTAAATATTCTTTCGCCTTCGGGCAAATAGGGACTCGAAACTAGGCGAGCGATCCTCACTGGACCACGCTTAGGCTTTCGGAGATAAACGCGCGTGTGGCTTGTATGCGCTACGATGTGTCCTCCAACTGGAGCTACGGCTTCGCCGAAGAAAATGTCTGGTTTAGCCATCACCTGATTCGTTACGACTGCGACGGCGTTAAAAGCCCTGGCCAACCGAATCAGCTTATGCATATGCTTGTTAAGTTTCTGCTGCCTCTCAGCCAGCATTTCCCTGCCTAAGTATTCGCTTCTGAAATGTGAGGTCAAAGAGTCCACAATGATTAAGCGTATATTATTCTCCTTGACCACCTCGTCCGCGTTATCTATGAGAAACATCTGATGATCCGACGTGTACGCCTCAGCGAAAATAATGTTTTTAACAACCTCATTAGGGTCGAGCCCTAGGTGTTCAGCCATTTTAACAATGCGTTCGGTCCGAAAAGTGTTCTCAGTGTCCACGTATAAGGCTCCGCCTCCCAGACCGCCCCTCTCGGGAGGAAGCTGAACATTAACGCACAATTGATGGCAGATTTGACTTTTTCCTGTCCCGTATTCTCCATAAAACTCCGTTATGGTCTGGGTTTCAATCCCACCGTCTAGAAGTTCGTCAACTGCTTTACTCCCAGTAGTTAATCGTGAAACGCTCTGACGCATTTTCAGTAGCTCATCGGCACGAATAAACGGAAGGGCAATTGACGACCGCACTGCAGAGATTATCTCGAAAGCCCTCTTTTCGCTGATGCCAGCCGGCTCGAGCTCTTTGGCTGTTGCCGTCGCTAAAGTCTCCACGGTGTGGAAGCCCAACTCCCGCAGTTTTTTAGCAGTTGTAGGTCCAACTCCAGGCAAGTCCTCAATATACTCATACTTCTTTTTCGTTAACGGAACTTCCTCTTCGCCGGTCAATTTAAACCCTCGATTAATAGATGTAAGAAAAGTTTAGGAATGGCATATTTAAGTTAGACGAAGAGAAGAACACAATTTTCTGAGAGTGAAGAGTGAAACTAATTAATGAAGTTTAGTAGCTCTGAGAATAACAAAAATTAAGAATCATAAATCCCGCACTTTAGAGGGGGGTGAAGACTTTAGAGGATGAGAGCGTCATTGAAAATGTTGCGGTTGAACTTTTGCGTTTGGCAGCCACAGAACTGCCTCAAGACGTAAAGAAAGCCCTTCAAAAGGCGTATCGTGAAGAGGAGAGCGAGACGGGAAAAATGCAGTTAGAGGCTATACTGGCTAATATCGAATTAGCGGAGAAAACGAGAACTCCTATTTGCCAAGACACAGGAACCATCATTTTTTACGTTAAGGCTGGAGCCCAAGCAAAAAGTTTAGACAAAATTGAGGAGGTTCTCCGTAAAGCCACGAGAAGGGCTACTGAAAAGGTGCCGCT
>JBBIVD010000005.1:7185-18172 GCA_037439925.1 Candidatus Bathyarchaeota archaeon | reverse complement strand
AGCAGCCTTACATTCCCTACGTAGGCGCCATAGTTCTCAAGCCTAAGCCTGGAATACACGAAAACATCGCCGTGCTCGACTTTAAGGCGATGTACCCCAACATTATGTGCGCTTACAACATATCGCCTGACACCTACATTTCGCCTTCTGAGCCTGAGCCGCCGAGCGGCGTAAACGTGGCTCCAGAAGTTAAGCATAGGTTCCGCGTTGAGCCACCTGGCTTTTACAAAAGGGTTTTGTCTCAGCTCATAGCCGTCCGAGATGAAATCCGATCTAAGCTTAAAAGGTTAGACTCTAAAAGCACGGAGTACCGTGTTCTGGACGCTAGGCAGAAGGCTGTGAAAGTCATAACGAATGCCAGTTACGGCTACACGGGATGGATCGGCGCCCGCTGGTACATTAAGCCAGTTGCTGAAGCCACGACGGCTTGGGGTCGAAACGCCATTCAAAACACAATAGAGCTAGCCGAGAAAGTAGGGCTTGAAGTAGTTTACGGCGACACAGACAGCATATTCATAAAGCATGACGCAGAAAAAATCGAGAAACTCTCTAAGGAAATAGGCGAGAAACTCCAATTAGAGATAAAGCCCGATAAGGTTTACGTTCGCATACTTTTCACCGAGGCTAAAAAGCGGTATTGCGGACTATTGCCCAACAGGCAACTAGACATAGTAGGCTTGGAAGTTGTGAGGGGAGACTGGGCGGCTGCGGCGAAAAACGTGCAGGAAAAAGTTTTGGACATAATTCTTAAGGAGCAGTCGCCGAAAAAAGCCGCGGAGTTCGTGCGCCAATACGTCTCTGACCTGCGAAGTAAAAAAGTGCCTTACAGGGACCTCGTCATATGGAAAACCCTCACTAAGCCATTGGAAGAATACGCTGTTAAGGCTGCGCATGTAGAAGCCGCAAAGATTTTAATGAAGCAGGGTTGGGATTTGACGATCGGCGATAAAATAGGCTACGTCATTGTTTCTGGTCCAGGCCGCTTATATGAGAAGGCTAAGCCCTATGTTTTAGCCTCTTACGACGAACTAGACATTGAATATTACGTGTCAAATCAGATACTGCCCGCAGCCTCTCGGATTTTAAGCATGTTCGGCGTAACTGAAGATGAGCTGCTTCCCTCCAAGGCTAAGGCTGGAAAAACGCTTCTGGAATTTGCGGGAAGCTAGCCTTTAACGTCTTCGAACGTCAGTATGTTTACGCCTAAAGGCTGCTTTATCACGTCTGAAACTCGGGCTGCCACAAGGTGTTTAATGTTTCTCTCGCTTGCAATGTCTACGAGCCTCTGGGTTATTACGCCGTCGAAAACCACGGTGTCCACGCCTTCAACTTCTTGAAGTCTCTCAGCGAGTTTACTTACTGGCAACTGCTCAACCTTTTCTATTTTCTCGTTAAATAGTACCGCCTCTAAGGTTCCCTCCAGCCCTTTTATCGACTCGACGACCTTTTTAGGTAGTAGAACTTTTCCACGTTTCCTCTTTGTCTCAGTCTTAATCTTTTCGATGGGAACCCTTTGCTGAAGGGCTGTTCTAATTTCATTTGCACTTAATTCTTCGACTTCTTTTCCTTGAGGGGCTCTGGCAACGTATTTAACATTAGTTACTTGCAGGAGCTCTTTTAGAATGAGGTCTCCTCCGCGGTCTCCGTCTAAAAGTGCTGTGGCTTCTTTTTCTCGGCTTAACCTTATTATGGTTTGCGGAACCTTTGCGCCTTCGAGGGCTATGACGTTTTGTATGCCGCACTTAAGCAAGTTTATTACGTCGGCTCTTCCCTCAACGATTATTATTTCGTTTGCTGTTTCAACGTCTGGCCCGGCTGAAAGTTCCTCTGGTCCATATTTTTCAACTCTGGCCAGTCTCAAGGTTTCTGAAACTTCTCTGAGTATTTCGTCGGTGTTTGGGAAGGCTTCGATGGCCCACTGATGGAGTATTTCCTTGGACCTCTCTATAATTGTTTTCCGTCTTGAATCCCGTATGTCCTCAATTTTTTTTAAGGTAATTTTCGCTGCGCATGGGCCTACTCTGTTTATGCTTTCGAGGCTTGCTGCAAGAATTGCTGTGGATACTCTGTCTAGGCTTGTTGGAATAAGTATGGTGCCCGTTGTTCTGTCCTTTTTTGATTCTAACTGAATCTCTATTCTTCCTATTCTTCCAGATTTTTGCAATTCTCTTAGATCGAGTTCGGGTCCGAATAATCCTTCTGTTTGACCGAAAACAGCTCCGATAACGTCTGGCTTTTCGACTACTCCTTCTACTTCAAATTCACAGTGAATAACATACTTCACTGTTTCTGCTTGGGATGATCCCATTAACTTTCACCTCGATTAATTATTTTATTTAGCTTTCACGCAAGTGAAGCGTACTTAGTTTACCTCAATCTATATTTTACATCTCTCTTTTAAAGTTTCCACATAGCTTGTCAGTCCCTCTATGTCTTTTACATCCCGCCCCACAAGATTTCGAAGCCCGTTCCAAAAAAGCAAATTAGGCTTGATCTTCATCCTTTCAAGGTGTTGTGTCAACCGTTTAGTCCATTCTACGCCTCGCCTATCAAAGTCCATTAAGACAATAACCTCACGCTTACTCTGCTTCTCTATCTCGCCAATGACGTCAAGGAAAGACTTTCCAGAAGCTTTAGCTGGAATAATGGCGCCTTTCACTTCGAGTTTGCGCAACGTATCTACATCGTTTTGACCCTCCACAATTATCAGGGTGTCCTTAGCCGATTCCGTGGCAAGCCTATCAAGAAGCTCCAAAAGCCTTTCTGCGGTCTTCTCTATGTGAGTGGGCGCTGTCTTCACCCTATGATCTCCTAGATATTTTTGAAAACTTCCATCAATTCCTTTCTATTCTCAAAATGTTCCCTTACTGGTTTTATTATTTCATTTAATTCTCTGGCAACATTTATTTTCAAATCTGTTGGATGCAACTTTCCCTTTCTATATTCTTTCTCCAGTTCACCATAAGTTGAAAATTCGATGTCGCCTCCAAATTTAGCTGGTCTCTCTATGAGGAAGCTTTTCTTTTCCCTGAAGAGAATATACCTTGTAATCTCGAGTACAGGGTTGAATTCTACAACTTTTTCGGGACAAAATGCCTTGTTAATCTTATCCCTTATTTCTTTTTCATTATCGTGTATGAAAATACAGGTCCACGGCTTCGATTTGCTCATTTTCGCCGCTATAACTTGATCCATTTTGTTTTTTGATGTTGTTTTTAGTGGTTCAGCTAAGCCCATGAGTAAATGGTGGTGTATTGGAATTGGCTTTTTCCATTTTAGTTTCGGGTAAACCTCTCTACATAATACGTGGACTTTCCTTTGGTCCATGCCACCATGCGGTATGTCTGGTCCAAGATATTTTACGTCGACTCCTTGCATTGGAGGATACATGTATTGGGCGAAATCGAGCTTTTCGCTTCGGCTTCTTCCCATTATAGTTAGGCATCGAGTGTTTCTCGCTAGGGTTATGTGTTTTGAAAACCTTATTACGTCTTTCCAGTATTCGTCATTGTTATGGTATAATTCGGAGCCGAGGACGATTTTCGCTTTTGGACAAAAAAACCTAAAGCCCTCTCCGAAATACTTCGCCGCCTTAAGTATGTTTTCCCATATTCCCCCAAGTTTGTTGTTTATGAAACTGTGCCAATCCGCCAGGTAAACGGTGCAGTCGATTCCAGCCTCTATTAAATCATTTATTTTATAGCCCGACATGAAAAGGGTGCCGAGGTGTAGGAGCCCAGATATTTCGAATCCTATGTAATGTTTAGGATGAGGATTTGTCTCCAGTAATTCCCTTAGTTCTTTTTCGGTTATTATCTCCTCGGTGGGTTCCCTCTTTATGAGCTCAAGCTTTGTCTCTACGTCCATTTTGACACCATCGCCAAAACTATCCTTTCACTAACCCTTTAATATTGTCATCTCTTCTGCATTCAATTTCCATTAGCGTTATTAAATCAGCCTTCGTCTCCATCCATCTTAAACCATGCTTTTCTTTTATCTTTTTATGTGTTTTCTGCAAATAAAATGTGTTAACATTGTGGTGAGAAGGAAAAATGATTGTGGGTTTGATTGCGGATACGCATGATCGTTTGCGTCTGGTGGACAAAGCTGTGAAACGCCTAAACGAGGAGAACGTTGAACTGGTGCTTCATGCGGGCGACTACGTGGCTCCCTTTGTTGTGCCCCGCTTTAAACCGTTGAAAGCTCGGTTGATCGGCGTGTTCGGCAACAATGACGGAGAAAAAGAAATGCTGAAAAAAAGCTTTGAGAGTATAGGAGCCCAGCTTAGGGGAAGATTTGCGGAAGTGAAAATCGATGGGCTTAGAATCGCTGTTTTGCACGGCGACGAGGAGGAGCTTCTAAAATCGCTCATTGACGCTGAGAGCCACGACATAATTGTCCACGGGCACTTCCATGAGGCAAAGACCTACAAGAAGGGGAAAACACTCGTCATAAATCCCGGAGAGACCTGCGGCTACCTAACTGAAAAGCCAACTCTAGCCATATTGGACACTAAGACGCTAAAAGTGAAAAGTGTTCCTCTAGAATGAAACGGCGCTCTCAAGTTAAGCCTTAAGCCAATAAACTCGCTGCGTCTATGCTAAATTAGTGGTAACTGACGTGAACAGTTAATTTACGCCCAGAAATTTCGTTACGTATTTTTTAATGTCTTCTAAGCCTTTTTCAGACTTTATGTGAACAATGTTGAAGGCGTCCTTCGAGGAAATTTGTCTTATCTCCTCTCCTGTAGCCTGTCTAATTAGAAACTTCGCTGCGTCTAAAACCTTCTCGTTGAGGCGTGAGTCAGCGATGTCCGCAATTTGAACAATGAGGGCTTCAAGCGTTTTTGGAGATATGGGTCCAAACTCCGCATGATGAGCGCAAACCACATGGATAATTGGCAGCGGGAAGCCTCTTCGAATCAGCTCGGATGTTATCAGCGTCAAGTGGTCGAGGCGCTCAGCTAAAGGCGAAGCCCGATAAGTTCCATCCTCCATTTCAGTGTAAGTTAAAGGCTTAAATATGTCGTGTAAAACCACGCCGCACAACACGAGGTCCGTGTCAACTTTTCCGTGATAAACTTTTTTAACGACCTCACAGAGGGTTAGGGCGATTTCAGCTGTGGCTGTTATGTGTTCAAGCAAGCCTCTAGGATAGCTGTGGTGACGAGAAACGCTTGCGGGCGAACGCTCTAAGGATAATCCCATGTAGGCTTTACCGTTTATTTTGATGGTGGGTTCCTCAACTAGTTGAGCCACCTTCTCCCGCAGCTTTCTATTCCTAATTTTGCCAATGATTTCTTTAAGGCTTGGATTCAAAACGTTTTTCCTCTTGCTTTGCTACCTCGTTGATTTGGACCATAGGAGGTTTTCGAGTAGGCTGATCATTTTAGGCTCGCTCTTTACGAGGTCTGTGGCGGTCACTATTCCGATGAGTTTTCCATCCTTTACAACAGGTATCTTCTTAATCTTCTTCGTGGTCATTATTTTTGCAGCCTCCTCTATGGCTTGGTCTTCTCGTATAGTTATGAGTGGGCTTGACATGATCTGCCTCGCACTAACGGTTAATGGATCTAAGCCAGACTCAAGTATCTTTCTTAGAATGTCTCTTTCTGTTATGATTCCCACCGGCCTTTTTTCTTGAACCACTACAATGGAGCCCACGTCGAACTTGTTCATTTTCTGAATTGCCTCCATGACGCTAGAGTCAGGCCTCACGGTTTTCACGTCGGTTTCCATAACGTCCCTAACCAAAATAACTCCAGCCATTTCACTTCACCTCTTAACACGCTCAGATTTAACGCTCACTAAACCCCTTTTAGCTTTATTCCTTCATAATTTTTGCCTTTTCACCGTTTATTTTCACGTAATATTCGAAGTTGAAGTTTCCTTAAACATGGAGCATTAGGAACTTTCCGTTCGGCAACATGCCGTGATCGTTATTCAAATAAATGTACTTCTTAATTGCGCTGAGCCTTTTCACCTCATTCAATATTTCTTCAAGTTCACGCTCCGAATAGACGTAAGCATACCAGGTTTCCCTTCCGTGAAGCCTCAAGTAAATTACGCCGTTCATGGAAACGATCTCTGTCGGTAAGCCAGGCGCATCAACGGAACAAAAGGCTAATCCGATTTCTCTGCAAACTTCTTTTTTATTCCACCAAGACGGATGCCTAAACTCGATAACCACAGAATTGCCGAGGTTCAACTCCGAAAAAAACTTTGAGATAACGCCTACGTTTTCAGCGGTTGCCGTAAAGTTAGGCGGCATTTGAAAAAGCCAGAAAGCAATTTTGTCCTCTATTTCCCTAAACAACGATTTGAATTTCATCCATGTTTTAAAGGCGTTCCCACCCAGCTTCCAATAGTGGGTTATCGCCCTGTGAACCTTAATGCTGAAATCAAAGCCTTCTGGACATTTTTCCCAAGACTTTATCCAGCTCTTAGACGGAAAACGATAAAAACTAGCATTGATTTCAACGGTTGGAAAGCTCTGCTTACAATACCATTGAAAAGGGGTAGGCTTGCCCTCATTCCAAAAGTAACTGTAACCTGAAGTGCCGACCCTAATTTTGTTCATGCTCATCAATTATTAAGGTCTTAAGCTTTGATCTCTATTAGTTTCTTGAGTTCTTCGTAGGCTTTTTTGACCTCTTCGACGGATACCTCGTCTTCAAGTGTGGAGACGTCTCCTATGGGCATGTCCGTCAAAACTGCCTTTAGCACTCTCCTCATGATTTTGCCGCTCCTCGTCTTTGGAAGGCTGTTCACAAAGTAAATTTCATCTGGAGTAGCTACTGGCCCTATAACCTCACGCACATGTTTCCTCAGCTCCTCTTTCAATTCGTCTGTGGGCTTATAGCCTTCCTTTAATATGGCGAAAATGGCTATGCTTTCACCTTTAATCTCGTGTGTTTTTCCTATGGCTGCAGCCTCGCTCACGGCTGGATGGGACACCACAGCGCTCTCCAACTCCATCGTCCCAATTCTGTGACCAGCGATTTTCAGTACTTCGTCGGCTCGTCCCAGTAGCCAGAAGTAACCGTCAGAGTCCCTTATGGCGTAGTCTCCCGTGTAATATACTCCAGAGAACCTCGACCAATAGACTTCCTTATACCTTTTTGGGTCTTGATAAAGAGTCATGAGCATGCCTGGCCAAGGCTTCTTTATGACTAGGTAGCCTTTAACGCTTGGTGGAACTGGCTTGCCTTTTTCGTCGACTACGTCTGCTTCTATGCCTGGCAGTGGGAAGGTTGCGGAGCCTGGCTTTAGGGGAACCAGCTCTATTCCAGGGGCTGGGGATATCATAAATCCGCCTGTTTCAGTCTGCCACCATGTGTCCACTATTGGGCATCTTTCTTCGCCTACGTTCTTATAATACCACATCCAAGCCTCTGGATTAATAGGCTCGCCCACGCTGCCCAAAATTTCTAAGCTTGAAAGGTTATGCTTCTTTGGCCATTCGTCTCCGTATCTCATGAGCATTCTAATGGCGGTTGGGGAAGTATAAAAAATGGTTACCCCGTACTTCTCTATTATTTCCCACCATCTATCAGGTTTTGGATAGTCGGGCGCTCCCTCATAAAGGACCATGGTCGCCGCATGGCATAGCGGCGCGTAAACTATTGAGCTGTGCCCCGTTACCCAGCCTATGTCGGCGGTGCACCAGTATACCGATTCGTCCCTAATGTCGAAAGCCCACTTATACGCTGAATGGTTAAAGACCATGTAGCCCCCAGTGTTGTGCACTATTCCTTTCGGCTTGCCTGTTGTTCCAGACGTATAAAGAATGTAGAGTGGATCATTAGATTCGACGGGCACGGGCTCAACGTATGCTTGAGCGTTTTGGAGCAGCTCATGATACCAAAAATCCCTTCCCTTCTTCATATTGACTTCATTGTTGGCCCTTTTCACCACTATTACACTTTCCACGGAAGGAGTCTTCTCAAGGGCTGTGTCCGCAATGTTCTTTAAAGGTATTAATTTGCCTCGTCTGAAACTGCCGTCGGCGGTGATCAAAACCTTAGCTTGAGTATCGTTAATCCTATCCGCTAGGGCTTGGGCGCTGAAGCCTGAAAAAATGACTGTATGAACCGCGCCTATTCTTGCAGCGGCCAGCATGCTTATGGGTAACTCGGGTATTAGGGGCATGTACATGGCTACTCTGTCGCCTTTCCTAACGTTTAGTCTCATTAGAATGGAGGCGAAGCGGTTTACTTCTGTGTGTAGTTGCGAGTAGCTCCAAGTCCTCGAGTTGCCGAACTCGTCCTCCCAGTATATGGCTACCTTGCTTCTACGCCAAGTTTTAACATGCCTATCCGTGCACAGGTATGAGGCGTTGAGGAGGCCGCCCACAAACCATCTGGCGAAAGGCGGATTCCACTCTAAGACTTTGTCCCACGTCCTGAACCACTCGAGCTTTCGGGCTTCTTCATCCCAAAAATCCTCGAGGTTCAAGAGAGATTTCCTATGGATTTCGAGGTACTTCTTAGTCGCTGGAGAAAGTCTCTGCTCGAAAGGAAGAGACGAGGATTCCATGACTTCCACCTTTGGAGAATACTTCTCTAAAAGACATAAATAAAGCTAACGAAACGACTAAAAGATTAGAATTTCAATCCCACCACTTCTTTTTTAAGGGTATGGCTATTATTTCCCTTATTTCCAATTTTTTCTTTGCGTCTTCGCTGAAGATTTCCTTTGTGCGTGTAGCCCTAGCCACCACGGCAGTGTCGGCTCCTTCGCCTGTGCCTCCCACGCCTATAACGTCCTTATATGGCTTTATCAGCCCTTTATCGGCGGCTATGAGAATCACTTCAACTGCAACCTTGAATCCTTGACCTAAAGTGTAGAAAGCGTCCCTTATTTTGTCCATGCCTTTCTCATGGAAAGGAAGGTGTGTTTTATCGGCAACCGAGCCTCCCATTTTGGTTATGCTTTCCTTAAGCTTGGAATCCATCTTCTCATGCGATATCGCTACGACTTCAGCCTTGCCTTTAAGGGCTTCCGCAAACTTTACGCCAGTTCTACCTGACGTACTCGCAACTACTACGGTATCTATGCCTCCCTCTTCAAGCCTTTTAGCAACAGCTTTTAAGACATCCTCAGTATTTTCAGGACCAGGCTCCGAAAAATAAACGCAGACCTTATCCACCTTAACCATGCAACCAACCACCAATTAACCATTTCAACTACGCATATTGTTAAAAGCCTTTAGCATCACGCTTTAAGATTGAGTTTGGTGCAGCGGGCAGGATTTGAACCTGCGAACCCCTACGGGAAAGGATCTTGAGTCCCTCGCCTTTGACCTGTCTTGGCTACCGCTGCCGACCAAATTCAAATTGGTCTAAAGAATAATTAAACATTACTTTAAGGCTAATGCTTGATTTTTGACGCTTGTTTTCCGCCTGAACCCCAATTAGTCTTAGGGATGTCGTGGATGATGACTGTTACCCATTCTGGCTGCATGCCGATTTCAGTGAAAGCCTTGGTTATGCCCTTAATTATTTTCTCTTTTTCTTCTTCTGTTCGTCCTTCCCACATGTCAACCGTAACCACGGGCATCGGCTTCTCACCTCCCTAAACTTTAATATTCAAGGATAAGTCACTATAGTACCGATTTTTTCCCCTTTAATGGCTTTTTCTAGGTTCTGAGGATTCCGACCGTCAATAACTAGTGTGCGTATTTTCGACCGCTCCAAAATTCTGAGGGCAACAGGGTCGAACAACTCAAATTCTCCCGCTCCCACGGGTTCACGCAGAAGCATATCCCTCAGCCTAGCGCAAGAGACTTCGTCCAGCTTTTTCGCATTCGGGTCCTTCTTCGGGTCAGCTGTGTAAATCCCATCCGTATCAGTCGCCTTAATCAACATAGACGCGCCTAAAAGCTCCGAAACTATGGCTGAAACAGCATCCGTTGACTGACCAGGTAATAGCCCGCCTAAAACAACGATTTTTCCACCCTCGAACGCGGCGCCTATTTCCTGAACGCTTCTAGGAACACTGGGGTAGGCATCTTCTCCGAGACCTGCGATCAGCAAACGGGCGTTCAAACGGGCGCCCTCTATACCTATTTCGTCGCATAGAGCCTCATTTGCCCCAAGCTTCCGCGCAGCATCGATATATAGCCGAGCGTTGCCTCCGCCTCCGGCTACAACAATGAGCTTATGTCCCTCTTTCCTAAGTTTTTTTAAAGCCTTAACAAACCCTGAAATTTTTTGAGCATTGAGCTTCAACGGAAAAAGGTGACCGCCCAACTTTATCACGATCCTCAAACCGTTAGACCTCCAGCCGCAATAACTAGTAATACCGCTTTATCTTTCTTAATATGTAAATTTTCCCCAAGGTTTATGATTTTAACGTTAAGGTTATTATGGGCAACGAACATTTTAAACATAGAAGCCCGGAAGCTCCAATCAGCCCGGTAGAGAAAACTCGCCGAATGTAGCGGACAAGCAAGGACAATGTCCCTTGAGTGGCGGGCTTTGGACCCGTCGACGGGAGTTCGAATCTCCCCCGGGCTACCAATATCCCGACTTCCATATACTAACCTCATTTTTTGGTTTCAGTTATGCAGCTCATTCTCTTACAGAGAAGAAGAAAGCGCACGATAGAGACATTCTATATCTGTCTGGTGGTATATTGTCGAAAACTTTATGACCATGTATGACATATGAAGTTGCCCCAAAAGTTGGAGACATTAAGATTGGATAAAAAGCTTCTAGCACCTTGTGGCATGTACTGTGGCTTTTGTAGAGGCCGCGGGACAGAAAGAACTCAATATTGTTCCGGATGTTTCAACCGCAAAGGGCATCAGTTTTGGGGTGAGTGCAAACTGTATGCTTGTGCCACTGAACATAAAGTTGAACATTGTTGACTTTGTAAGGATTTTCCGTGTGACTTCTTTGTAGGTTATTTTGAGGGCGCTCCTAATAATCTACAAGGTCAGAGAGATGCCATTTTTAGAGTTAGGCTTTTGACATATCAGAAGA
>JBBIVD010000005.1:0-7175 GCA_037439925.1 Candidatus Bathyarchaeota archaeon | reverse complement strand
TACCTCGAAATGGTCAAAAAGTTAAGAGAATTTATCGAAAGATTTTAACTTTCACTAGTATACTTTTTATACCAATATTGTGCAAGAACCAGCCTAAATTTTGCTTTTTGCGGAGATTTAAATGGGAATATAAAAACCTACGATAAGGCTATGCTGCCAACTTTCATAACTAAACCTTAATTACGTGAGAAAGGCTGTAATTCAGTAAATCATAATAACTTGTAACCTTACGCCAAAAAAGGAGAGATAGCAATGCGCAAAAACTTGTATTTCGCATTCACATTAGCACTTGTTTCATGTTTGGTACTTGTATCACTGCTTATATTCCCACGTTTCTTCACTCCATCATCGACTCCAACAACTCCGTCGACTCCAACATTTATCAGCCTAGAATACGTAATAAGTCAAAGACGGTCATTTCACGCCGGGGATGCCGCGTGGAGTAAGTCTACGCCAATTAGCAGTGACTTAATGAAAACAGTCTGCAAAAGTGCCTTCAGTTCAGGCTTCGACCTAAGCGGCATGGCATTGTATTGGGCCAATTCAACCGCATGCTACCAATATGACCAAACAATTAACTCATTTATTTTACATGTTGATGGTGATAAGAGATCGCAATTGGCTTCAGACGTAGGTCAACGAGTGGACAATGCGCCATGTATCATAATAATAGTTTGGGATTCCCAAACGGAAACTGACCACTTAGCGGCGAGCAGAAAAAGCGGGTTCATCGTTCAAAACCTCTATCTAGTCGCTGCTCTAAATAACCTAGGCGGATGCTGCATAGGCGCAGGAATTTATCAAGATAGTGTGACAGCAGAAATTCAATCAACTCTGAGCCTTGCTTCAAATCTTAAGCCCATGTATCTCTTCCCCATCGGAGCGGGCTTTAGCTACCCAACAGGCAATCTAACAAATACGTCTGGGAATCTCCCTTCTCCCCTAGAATCCACAAGAAATCTGTCAGATGTTTTTAATGAGAAGAAAGACTTGGCGAGTGCGTGGGATGATACGTTATCTCAGCAAAAACTTTCAAATCTCCTTTGGTCAATGTATGGGTATTCTCTACTTGGGACGGAACACAGAACTGTTCCAAGTTCATGGGGCGTGTACCCGTTCCAAATCTACGTTTGCAACAGTAGCGGAATCTACAACTACACTGCTTCAACTCATTCCTTAAGTCAAATAAACTCTGTTGATAAGCGAGAGACAATCGTAGCTAACGCTGGGGCTTCTCCCTACATGAGCAACGCTCCAGTCCTCATAGTCGTATGCTGGACTAAACTCGGGGATCCATCCAATGCTTCTGACAGCGACAGCAAAGGGAGGTTCATCAATACCAATGTCGGATGCTGCTTCCAAAACTTATATTTGTCCGCTAACGTGTGGAACGTAAGCATTTCAGAAATAGCTTACACAACCAACTGCGAGGCGCTGAGAAACGACATCGTCAACCCTTTGCCTTCAAATGTTTATCCTATGTATCTCGTAGGCATCGGCGAACCCGAAGGCATGTAAAACCTTAAGCTTCAGCGTCAAGAATGACGTTTGGCGTTTTATGCCTCCAGCGCCTGTAAAGCCCTCAGCCTTTTCGTGACGTTCGGATGGGTTGATAGCAGCTCCGATAGTCTGTCCGCAAAAGTCAATTTTTTGCTCAGCAAATCTTCAACTAGCGTCTGGTCCGAAAGCTCTGGGGCATATTGTGCAATTTGAGCCGAGTCTACTTCAGCCCTGTCCGGATCCGCTATAAATAGGCTTTTGAAACCGTTGAATGCAAGAGCCTCTGGTTGGCGGCGTGCCTTCATTCCTCCAGTTTTGGACACTATCTTCGCCAAGCCCACGGAAAGTTTTCGATGCCCTCCATCCACGACGGAGGCGCTGTGCCTATCAGCGTAATATTCTCTAAGTCGGCTTAAGCCGAGGGTGAAAAGCGTAAGAACGAAGTACACAAGCATGCTTACCACACCGATCAGGAGCGCCGCTGAGCTTCCTCCATCCCTTTCGCTTCTTCTTCCATAGAAGGCAGAAAGCATAGCCGATCTTCCTATGATGGCGAAAAGGGCTGGCAGAAAAGATACCAGCATCATTATTTGGACATCTCGATGCTTTAAGTGCCCGAACTCGTGGCCGAGAACTGCTTCAACCTCCTCATCGTTGAGGGTGTCTAACAGTCCTTCTGTTACTGCCACACGGTTTCCAGCAATTGGTGAACCGTATGCAAAAGCGTTCGGGATGGGAATCTTGGCGATTCCAAGCTTTGGCTTTTTAATGCCGCTTTTAGCTGCGAGGCGATCAACCGTGGCTTCAAGCCTCGGTGCTTCTCCGGGTTTTACTTCCTTTACCCGATATAGCGCATTTATCATGTAGGGAGCGAGAAGCCACTGTAAGATGTTGAAGATAGCAACAAACACCACTAAAAGAAGTATGTTTAATACGCCTATGAGCATTAGAATCGCAGCGAAGAAAGCTGTAGATATTCCTATTATGATGGCTAGGGTTCCATACATGGAAAGGCGGAGCTTCCATAAACTCAAACTTTTCACCCCTTTCCTTTCTCAATGGTTTTGAAGACTAAGGCTTACTTAAAAACCTTGCCCTTTAAAACGTTCAAGAAAACTGGCGAGTGCTTTACAAAGGTGACGGAAAACGAAATAATAGTGAATTAGTGAGCAGCAGTCAGCTTTTCTCGGCGTTCTCTGCCTTATTCATCATGTCTACGAGAAACATGTAATAGTACATGTCCCACTCTTCCCTGGGCGTCGTCTTATCTCTACTGGTTAACGATTTCAGCAACGTCCTTGGCAAAGCGAGAATGACGCTCTTCACCAAATATCTGAATGCATGATACTGCAGTAGTCCATACCTTATTTCTAGGATGAACGATAGGAACATTGATTTGAAGGTCCATCTGTATGGCTGTGCCCATCTGTGATGTTCGCAATAAGGATTTTCTGCAGCTAAAGTTTTGTATCCTCTTTTTTCTATCCACTCTTTAATGTACGTGTCCTCATACACATGAAGGTCTTTCGGAATTTTTATGCCTTTCACCGCATCAGTTCTTATCAATATGTCATGTGTGCCGCCTCTGATTCTAAAGTTGGTTCGCATAACTTGCGGGAGCGTTAGGTTTTTCGCATTCATCAGCGCTTTTGCCCTATAATAAATTCGAGGATTCGAGGGAATGTCTACTCCCCATATTGCCCCAACCCTCGGTCCTTTTAACTTCTCAGCTTTTTTGAACCAGTCTTTGCAGAGGACTACGTCGCTGTCCACGAACATGAACCACTCAGTTTCCACTAGCTCTATGCCCCTCTGCCTAGCCGTAGCCCTCGTTCCAGGCTCAGACACTATAACCACATTGCCATACTTTTCCCTATATTTTCTGAGAATTGACAGAGTTCCGTCTGTTGAGAATCCGTCGATGGCTATTAAACGATTCACTGGGACATTTTCGTAAATTGAGTCTAGGCACTTTTCCAGTGTGGGTTCACTGTTTTTCGTCAGCACAATGACATCGACTTTCACTGAATTCACCGCTGTTGGAGGGCAAGGTTTCTTTAATGACCATTTATTTTGTTTCTGTTATCCTTAATGTTCAATTATAAATTTTATGACTTTGGGAAACTATTCATCAGAACTTTGATTCCGAACCACTGAACCGCCACGTAACCAACAATGACCTTAAACCAGAGAGTCGCAGCCCGTATCAGCACAGTTGCCGCTGCAGCGTTGGCAACACTGATTTGAAGGGGTAAGCCTAGCAATGCGTAAAAGTTAATCATAACCAATTCGGTTAAACCCACTTCGCCAGGAACCCCTAAAGGAACGGTTTGAACAGCGTTTGCGACAGCGTACACAATTATCAACATGCTTAAAGGAACTAAGATGCCTAGAGAGAGAAAAACCAAAAAAGAGATCATAACACTGAAGAACCATGAAGCTATGGAAAAAAGTATCGGCTTCACCAGATTTCGAGGGTTTTCGCCTAAAGTTCGGATTCCCTCACGGAAGACAACTAGTACTTCATGCAGTTTTGTCCTCAGGTGAGGTAGAGACCATCGGCTTCGAGAAATAAAGGCGAGTAAGCGTAAAAAGGGGTCGAGTATTCGTTGAGCTATCCGTTCCCTTGTAATTACTAGACAGAGGAAAAAAAGGGAAATGGCAACGCCAGAGGTTACAAGCACTATTAGATTAAAGGCTGGTTTAGGGAGCTCATACTTAGGAACGAAGAACAGTAGCCCAGCAATTAGACTGCCTATAGTTACCGCCATAGATAGAATTCTGTGGCCCACAATCGATGCAGCAACCTTTCCAACGTCATCGCCTGAGCTTTTGGACATCAGATAAGCCTTAGAAATCTCCCCGCTGATGGATTCCGCTGGAACCAAAATGTCAACGAAGTCTCCGATCCATGCAATGAGAAAAAATCTGCTTAACGGAGTTCTTTTTCCCGATATGGAGCGTAGCAAACTTTGCCAAGCTAACGAGTAAAAAAGCATGCCTAACACAACGGCTACGAATGCCAGAGAGTAACAAAAAAGATTGGCGTGTTGAATGCTCTGAACCATATCCGCTACGCCGACGAAGAAAAATAAATAGAGGATAAAAATCAGTAAGCCAATCAATAAGAATGGAATAAATTTCTTAAATCTGAGACTTTTTTCTGAGAACATGCGTCGCTACACCTAGATACGTAGGAGAGCACATAACCTTTGCCCAGTATTTAATTCTTTAGACATTACCAGAGTAATACGGCTAGAGCCTCATTTAACCTTATTTTAGCGTGGAATAAATCACCACATTGTTTTGACGATTTTACACTTGAATGTAAGCCCCTCGCTCTAAACGATCAAACATTTCCCAAAGCAAATTCTCCTTTGTCGGCGTTCCCTTTCGTTCTATAGCTTTTTAAAAAAAGTAAATTGCTTCGCCGATGGAGATGGATGGAAGAATCAGTTTGTATTCTCTAGTCTGCGCCTTTTCAAAAATATCATTCAGTTTCTTTGGCAAAGTGCCAAGTAAATGAGATATAAAGCCTATCGTGTCGAGGACGTAGATTTCTTCAGTCTCCATTGAGACCGCAGCTCCTCAATCCAATCGATCGCCTCTTCAGGCGTGCACAAACTATGCCACAGCCCGGAAAGCTGGACATCCTCGCTGTGCTTCAATAGAATGCCGTGTTTCATCGGCACGAGGACGACAGGTTCCCCTCCTGAATTTATAAACTTCAATTTTCGTTTAATTTTATTAGTAAGGAATTTAGCGACCACTGAAAATCTCCCGTTTTGCTAATACGTAAATAGATGCAACTATCATCATTAAGAGATAAACAATTAGTGTTAAATGAAATGAGAGTACGTCTAAACTTGGGCTAAACGTTTGTCTTAAAATGGAAGCATGGAGAGTAGTTGCGCCAAAAGTTATCCCTAAAGTTAGGAGAATGGCGACGAGCCATGGAACCCACTTTTTCGTCTTAACCAAACCATATGCAGTTATTAAACTTAAAATTCCTAAAATTCCGACGGTGAAAAGGCTGAAATCCGAGAGATACAAAAGAAAAATTTCTGCCCCTCCAGCAATCGCATAGAAAATAGAAAGCGCAACTATCCCTAATTTTTCAATCTTGAATTTGGGTTTCAACCGCATTTTCGCCTCAGAAGTTAATGGTTAATAGGCACTTACATAAATGAGTTTCGCAGAGCATGAGAGAAAGTGTTTAGAGGCAATAACCCTTAATAAATGAATTCGCAGGCTGGGAGGTCGACACAAGCGTATGAGTTATCGTGAACTTTTCGTTTCCCCACCCCTAATTTTTGCTGGTTTCCAAAAAACGTTCCAAGACTCAGACTACGTTATCCTCGGAGTGCCCTTAGACGTGACCAGCACCTATCGTTCAGGATCGAAATTCGCACCCTCCGCCATTAGAGAAGCCTCACTTAACCTAGAAACCTACAGTTTCAGGGCTGGCATCGATGCTGAAGACTTAAGGCTCCATGACTTAGGAGACCTACATGTTACCGCCGAGGTAGACGAAACCCTTAAGCGCACAGAGCTAGTTGTCAAAGAGCTGCTAAATGAAAAAAAGTTATCTGTGATTATCGGAGGGGAACACACCCTAACTTTGGGTGCCACACGGGCAATCGGCTCCGATACTGCCTTAGTGAGTTTTGACGCCCATCTCGACCTGCGCGATGAATACATGGGACGAACCGTTTGCCATGCCACTTTCATGCGAAGAATCCATGAACAGATTAAACCTGAAAAAATTCTGGAAATCGGTGTCCGCGCCGCATGTAAGGAAGAGCTTAACTATGCAAAAAAGTCTGACATCCACATTTTAACAGTTCAGCAAATCAGGAAGAATGGCTTAGAGGAGACTATTGAGAATGTTGCAAAGGCTCTCGCCAATTGCAAAAAAATCTACATAACAGTCGATATGGACGTGCTGGATCCAGCCTTCGCTCCAGCTGTTCAAAATCCTGAACCAGACGGCTTGTCTATACGTGAGTTCTTAGACATTTTATGCAACCTCTGTGACAATCGAGTAGTCGCCTTTGACGTTGTAGAGGTCACGCCTCAATTTGACTTTGGCACCACGGCTCTGCATGCTGCTAAAACGATCTTTGAAGTATTGTGTCACGTTGAAAAGTCAAGAAAAGCGTAAATTTATATGAAAGCCTAAGGGTCAAGGCTAATGTATATGAGGCCCCTAGTGTAGTTGGCAATGTGATTAAATGGAACAAAAAGAAAGTGCAAAAATTGTCAGAACTTTTTCCATAGCTTCTTTTCTGAATGATTTTGGCTCAGACATGATTTATCCCGTTTGGCCTCTATTTGTAACTTCTTTTCTGGGCGCAAACATGGCTGTTCTCGGCTTAATTGATGGATTAGGGGACGCCATTGTTTCTCTTTCGCAAGCGGGTTCAGGTTACCTCTCAGATAGAATGAGAAAGAGAAAGATTTTCATATGGACAGGTTATCTCTTCGGCTCAATTTCTAGAATTGGATACGCTTTATCCTTAGCGTGGCAACATTTGATTCCTTTCAGAGTTTTGGATAGGTCTGGAAAGATTAGGGGCGCTCCTAGGGACGCTATAGTTGCCGACGTATCTACAAAGGAGAACAGGGCGAGGAATTTTGGTTTACTGAGGGCAATGGATAATTTAGGTGCAGTT
>JBBIVD010000004.1:0-18266 GCA_037439925.1 Candidatus Bathyarchaeota archaeon | reverse complement strand
TCCAGCCACGGAGATGGCCATTAAAGGACCTATGAGGGGCTTGCCTCTCCACGAGGTTCCGTTCAACGAAGACTTTGGAGACTTCGAAATCGTAAGGGACTTCGAAAGACCGAACCAAGACTACATCACCTAGAAGGGATTTCTTTTATTTACCTGAACGCCCAAAAAATACTCGGAGGTTAAAATGGCGGACGCCGTTGTTGCGGACATAGTTAAAGGAGTAATCGCCCTATTCATTATAGTCGATCCTGTTGGAAACGTCCCTATATTTTTGAGTTTAACGGAGAAGATGAGTAGGGAAGAGAGAAAGCGGACTTTCCGCACGGCTACTTTAGTCGGCTTAGTTTCATTGCTTTGCTTCGCTTTGGCGGGTCACGAAATTTTCAGCTTCTTCGGGATAACTATATACAGCTTTATGATCGCTGGCGGAATCCTTCTACTTATAATAGCTGTGAGGATCTTGATTTCAGGCGGGTGGAAGGAATCGTTGGCTTCTTCTGAAAGCATTGGAGCTGTGCCCATAGCTGTTCCCCTTCTCGTTGGTCCTGGAGCGATAACGACTACGATTTTAACCCTTCAGTCTTCGGGCATAGTTGTTACGTTAGCCTCGGTTCTAATCACGTTCGGCATAGTTTGGATTGTGCTCCGCTTCATCGAGCCCATCTACAATTTCCTAGGAAAAACTGGCTCAGTCATAATCGAAAGAATTCTAGCCATGTTCATCGCAGCCATAGCGATAGGCTATATCCTTGAAGGCTTAAAGTATTACCTTGCCACATAGGCGAGAAGCTATCTCCTAAGTTTTAGTTTTTTCAGGGATATTCTCGCCGTCACAACTCTTTCGCTCGTGAAGATTTTCGCTGCGACATATAGGATTGCCAGGGTGAATAGGGATATGTAGGCTATGCTGACGAATACTGCAGAATAGTTTCCGAGGAACGCCGCCTTCGCCGCAATAATGGAATGCGTAAATGGTATGGCATAAAGCACTACTTGAACGGCTGGCGGAAGAATTTCCATGTCTGCGAACATCAGGATTATCGCTGGAGCTATTATGGGTAAGTTAAGGTATCCGACGAGTGTCTGAGCGCTCCTAACATTTTCGGCGAAGACCGCTATGCAAATGGCTAAAGCCAAAGACGAAACTATAGTTACGAAAATGCTTACACCTAGAAGCATGTACGCCTCAGTTGATGGAGCGAGACCTAGCGCCTGCAGGTCTAAGCCCTGAGGCATATTAGCGGAAAAACCGCTAAACGCAGCGCCGACGTAAAAGGTGACTCCTATTATTGACGCTACTGCTCCGGCGACGGCAACCAAAACCGATCCCGCAAGCTTTCCAGTTAATATGCTGAGCCTTCCAACGGGGAGAGTGAGGAGAGTTTCAAGGGTTTTCTCCTCTTTTTCTATGGCAATAGACGTAGCCGCAATCTGCATGGCAAAAATTAGTAGCAGCATTATAACCATAGGGAACATTATGGACTGCGACATCATGACTCCGAAAAGCGTTCCAGGCGGAACCTCAACTGATTTGCCCTTGACTACGCTAAAATAGGATGTATCTATTGGGTTTAAGACTGCATAAGGATCAAGGTCAGGAAAAGCTCCCTGAACCTTCTGGATAACTAGAAGGCTTTCGTATGCACTTAATAAAGTGTCGGCGACCTCTGATTTTCCAGTTTCGGACATACTGACGCCCTTAAATATGGCGTAAAAATCCAATCGGCTCCTTAAGTCATTAGTCATGTTATAAGTGAAGTTCTGTGGTATAACAAGTAGCACTGTGACGTTTGTTTCTCGAAGGCTTTCAAGGGCTTCATCTACATTTGAGGCATTAACTTCCACGATTGTTACGTTAGGATTATTCCTAAGGAAGACTGTAAGGTTTTGAGCCGCCGACCCGTGGTCTAGGTCTAGCACTGCTATTTGAGCTGACTTAATAGATTCCTCGACGGCTGTCTGCGATATGCTGATGCCGACGCCCATCATTGGAAATATCAGTAGGGGCATGAGCACCATGCCTATGAGGATTTTGGGGTCTCTGAGCAGTTCCTTAACTTCCTTTATCACGAGGCTTCCTAATCCGCTAGGCACGGCTTGTTGCCTCCATGAAAACTTCTTCGAGGTTCGGAGCCTTATACTTTGACTTGAGCTCTGAAGGTGTTCCTTCACCTATGAGTTTTCCCTCGTTTATGAGGGCTACGCGGTGGCAGAGGAATTCAACTTCCAGCACGTTGTGGCTCGAAAGAAGGACTGTAACCCCATGCTTTTCAGCGTAGTCTTTAATGATTCTTCGGACGTGGTAGGCGTGAACGACGTCTAAGCCGCTCGTCGGCTCGTCTAATATAGCCAGCTTAGGCTTCATCATTAGGGCTCTAGCTACGAGAAGGCGCCTACCCATGCCTTTACTGTAGGTTTTAACCTTGTCCCTAAGCCTATCTCCAAGCCCAGAGATTTCCGCAGCCTCTTTCACCATGCTTCGAGCTTCATCTCGGCTATTGGCGTAGAAGCCCGCCATAAACTCAAGGTATTCCCGCCCAGAAAGATTCCTGTAGGCTCCAGCCTCCTCGGGTAAATAGCTTATAAGTTTCCGAATTTCAGAGGCGTTTTTCACGATGTCGAAACCTAAAACTTTAGCTGAGCCCGACGTAGGCTTTATCAGAGTTGCCAAAATCCTAAGAGTCGTAGTTTTCCCTGCACCGTTCGGTCCAATAAGCCCGTAAACCTCTCCTTTTCTAACTTTGAAACTTAATCCAATAAGAGCCCTAATTTTTCCGAAGTCCTTAACTAAGTCTTGGGCTTCAATGGCGAACTCCATGAATTAATTCACATCCTTTCATTACCTTGACGCCTATGAAATATAAGCAGCTCGCTTGAAAACCCGTTCCTCAGCGAAAATCAGCCTAAAGGATTTTCACGAATTCCTTATTTAACTAAAGCAACAAAACTTCTAAGCAACGTGTATTGAAGAATGCTATGCTTACAAGGAAAGAAGGACTTTGTTAACGAAACTGAAAAAGAAGGTTCAGGCTCGGATGGAAAAGGAGGCAAAATGGGTTCATAAGTTAGGCTTAACTCCAAACCATGTAAGCGCCATAGGCTTATCCCTCGCACTGCTCTCAGGACTCGCTTACTGGCAACATCCACAAAATAAAATTCTCCTAGTCATAGCCCCTATCCTCCTATTATTTTCAGGCTTTTTCGACGCATTAGACGGAGTGCTGGCGAGGACTTATGGAAAGATTACTTTTTTCGGCGGTTTTTTGGATTCCCTGCTTGACAGGTACGCTGACGCCTTCGTTTTCTTCGGCATTATTCTCGGAGGACTATGCCAACTTTCATGGGGACTCGTTGCGCTCACAGGCTCGCTTTTAATAAGCTATGTTAGGGCTAGGGCGGAGGCGGCTGGAACGAAAATGGAGACGGTGGGCATAGCTGAAAGGGCTGAACGCATAATAATTTTAGCCTTGGCGAGTTTCCTCAGCTTTTTCTGGCTCGAAGCCCTAAACTGGGCAGTGATTATTTTAGCCGTGTTAACAAACTTAACTGTGTTTCAGCGTGCTGCTCATTTTTATAGGGCATCTAGGGGTTAGAGGGTAAATTTTAAAATCTTCTCCTTCGTGGAGGCAAACGGAGTTTCCGTTCATTTCGGGCACGCACCTTTACCACGCCTCTATGCACCGCACATGAGACGCAATAATATTTAGTTTCTGCATAAGTGGATAAGTATGCGCCTTTTTGACGAAGCTCCTTAGCTAGGACTGGGTCTACCATGCTTGTTCGACGGAAAACTTTCTTCGCTTTGTCGCGGGGCACAAGCTCGCCGCACATGCTACATTGGACTAGCGGGCTCCTTCCCTTTCCGCCCTTAGAGCGTCCTCTAGACTTACGCTTAAACGGCACAGCCGCTTCCCTCACTGTATCAAATAATTAAACATGTTTATAACTCTACATGAAAATTGCATTTTATCGAGATGCTATGTTTGATTTAGTGACGGTCGGCCACTTCTCCATCGACCTAATAATTTCGCCAAAGATAGCCTATCCAAAGCCGACGCTAGGCGGTTCGCCCACTTATGCTTCTTTATCCGCGAAGAGGCTTGGCGCCAGGGTTTCAGTCGTCTCCAAGGTTGGAGAAGACTTTCGAGACGAGTACGTAACATGGCTGAGCACTAGTGGAGTGGACCTCTCAGGGTTAAAGCGGGTAAACGGCGCTTCCACCACAAGTTTCGTTTTGAAATATGGGAAAGGAAAGAGAAGGCTTCGGTTACGGAGCAGAGCGCCTTCCATTAACCTTGAAGACATCCCAAATTCTATGCGAGCCAAAGCTGTGCATGTGGCGCCAATCGCGGGCGAGGTGTCTCCAGAGGTAATCGATAAGTTACGAAGTCTAGCGGATGTTCTTTCGCTGGATCCTCAGGGTTTTGTACGCCGATTCGATGAAAATGGAAATGTGAGCCTGAAGAGGTGGGAAGATTCTCGGGTTCTTGGGCAAATTGACGTGTATAAGTCGTCGATGGACGAAATTAGAATGGTGACGGGATCAGCGGACTTGCGCTCAGCCGTGAAGAAAATTCATGATTATGGGGCAAAGGTAGTTATGGTGACGAAGGGCTTGAGGGGCTCCAGCCTATTTTTTGAGGGAAGCCTTTACGACGTGCCAGCCTGTAAACCTAGGGTTGTCCAAGACGCCACTGGGGCTGGAGACGCCTTCATCGGAGCCTTTTTGGCGGAATACGTTCAAGGGAAAGACGCCTTTTGGTGTGCCTGCGTGGGTTCGGCTGCCGCCTCCTACGTTACGGAAGGCATAGGACCAGCAGTGTTTGGGAATATGGAGGAAATTTACGAAAGGGCTAATAAAATACGTGTACGAGGCAAGCCCTCAAAGCTCCTTTAGAGTTTAGAAAATAGAGAATTAATAATTCATCCATAGACGGGTAGGAATTTATGTCTACAAGAGCATAAAATAATTCACTCATTTAACCTCCATAAGTGAGCCCGCGTGCAATGAGCCTAGCCACGCGAATAGGCTCAGGAACCCTACAAACAGCAGCCAACGCCCTAATCAAATCCCTCGCCCAATCCACATCACAACCAACAACCTCTACGTATAAAGGAGGCTTATTAGGCATAGAAATGACCTCAAAAATTGGACCAAGCTTCTCGAAAATGCTCCAGCGAACATGCCAATCATTAAAATGCCTAACTAAGGCGCTTTTCACAGCCAAATTATCAGGTTTTGTCCTCGAAATGACAATAACAGGCTTATGAAACTCCTCAAAAACCAACAAAGGATCAATTAGATTAAAACCAGCGAAAGAAACCCCAGCTAGCATAACCACATCAAAGCAAAGCTCCCGAAGCATACTACTAAGCCTATCGGAAGCATCCAAGCCATCCACCAAAATCCTATTCACCCGAAAATCAATGATCCACGGTCCCTGCAACAAAACACAAACAAGCAGAGCCCTCTGACTTTGGCTTAGGGGCGCCCTAGAGAAACCTCCGTCCTCAACCCCCACCACCCGAAGATCACGCCATTCCATTTGGCTACCACTAGAACAAACAAAGTTTGCGTGCAAAGCCTATCATGAACAAATAAACGACAAAAGACAATTTAATAGTAGCTCTGCTCCGACGAGCCGGGCCTCACTGCCAAGCACTTCGGCTCATAATTAATTAAACTTCCAAGTCTATCGTCGGCACCGAAAACCTCTCTGACGAGGCTACGGGAAATGCCTAAACGAATCCTTTTAGTGCGCCCATAACGTCCCAAGCTCACAACCCGAGTGTTCAACAATCCAATAACGTCCAATTCGTTGATTAAGCCGCTCACACGCCTCTGAGTCAAAGGAGCAAACCCAGTTCGACCGCAAAGCTCACAATAAATCTCATAAATATCCCCAGTAACAGCGGAACTAACCTTAGCCCTGCCCAACAAGTAGACACTAAACAAAACAAGTTTAGAATGGGGCGTAAGATTAGTCAAAGCCTCCGCGATCCGGTCATGCTCAATCCTTTTCTCAGCTTCCCTCACATGGTTCTCACTGATAACATGAGCGCCCTCACGCTCAGCTAACTCGCCAGCGACGCGAAGCAAATCCAAAGCCCTACGAGCATCACCGTGCTCAGCAGCCGCCAAAGCAGCGCAGAGACCCACGGCGCCATCGGAAAGAACGCCGTCATAAAAAGCCAAGCGAGCACGATCCAAAAGAATATCCTGAAGCTCCGAAGCATCATACGGTCTGAAAACCATTTCTTCCTCGCTCAAAGTGCTCAGCACCCGAGGATCGAGGAGCTCCTTAAATCGAAGGTCATTAGAAATCCCCACAATCGAAGCCCTACTATGAGGAAGGCTCTCATTTATTCTGGTTAACTCATAAAGCAGAACGTCACCGCGAGCCTTTACAATTGAGTCTATTTCATCGAGGACAACTATGAGAAGGAGTTTTTGCGAGTCCATGGCCGCCTTAAATCTGTCAAACACTTCTCCTACGGCTAAACCAGTAAACGGAACCCCTACATTTAAAACATTACATAAATTAGATAAAATCCGGTATTCTGTTCCAGCTAAACGACAGTTAACATAACAAACTTTAACAGGCGCCCCAAGCTCATTAGCTCTATAGGCTAACTTATTTAACACGTATTTAACAACAGCAGTCTTCCCCGTGCCCGTCTTCCCATAAATAAAAATGTTAGAGCAACGGGAGCTCTTCAAAACTGGAGCCGCTATTCCGCCGAGATAACGAATCTGCTCCTCACGATGAGGAAGCTTTTCAGGGACGTAATCATGACGTAAAACCTCTCTGTCCCTAAAAATGCTAGTGTTCTTTAGAAAACGCTCAAAGACTTCGTCCAAGGCATCCTGCTTAAACATTGAAGAGGCTTCCTCCGCAAAACGCGTCCTCGACACCGAGACCTTCCGCTTAACGAAAATAAAAACTTCCATATAAAAAACTAGACAAAACTAACAGAATCCTAAAACAAGACGAGAGGGCATGGACGAAAATCCCACACCCCTAAATTTCCTATGGAATAGTCTCTTTACAAAACTGGAATTGTTATTTCTTTCTTTAGAAAGAATAGTCTCTAAACAGTTAGAGAGTTCTCGTTAATTTAATTGTTCCTATAAAGTAGTTTCGACTATTACGCAAAAATTTTTGTTAAACAATAATTTTCGATGCCCCAATGAGCCCACTGTACAGTGGAAATCAAGGGGTCTGGGCGGAGGTCATCAACTTTAAACACTCCTTAGGAATTTTTGTCACATATTAGCCGCCGTAACTTTCAAATCCACTAAATCCTTTTTTCGCAGTTTCACTTTCTGCAAATACTTGTGAAGTTTAGCGTTTAATTATCGATTTATTCAGGATCTATTTCCAAAATTTACTTTTTTCTGTCTTCTTCTCAGTGAATTAATGACCCCTTCATTTCTACTGGAAATTAAACGTTTTTATCGTTTTCTTTCTGTTTCTTGAATTCGGCATTTCTGTGAATTTTGTGAATTTAAAGGAACGTGTTTTTTCCTTATTTTTGATTTTAGGGCAAGTTTATTTGGCGTATTTTTTCTCAGGTTTACCGTAATCTCTATAACTTGTGAAGTGTAAACTTGTCAACTCCTTACTCGGTGCTTGAAATGCCAGCTAGGAAAATGCGAGTGGAAGTTTACGACGAGAGCGGAAACCGTTACACCATAACTTTTGAGGGAAGCGTGACAAGGGATAAGGCACTTCGTCTCATTGACCTAGTCGAATTGCTCGGAGGCATGCCTGGAGTTAATTCCAGCAGGGAAGCATTATCTTCTGAACTCTCAAAATTCGATAAGGTCCACTTCGTTTTAGAGAAATACTTTCCTATCGTATGGTTTTCGTCCAAGGAGGTTCAGTCGGCGTATGAACAAGAGTTTAAGGAACCCGCCAGCCTAAGCACAATTTCCACGTATTTGTCCCGAATGGCTAACAGGGGGCTCCTAATAAAAAATAGGTCGTCGAACAGTTTGCGTTACAGAATCGCAACAGAAGCATCTCAAAGAATTTTAGGTCTCATAAAAGATAATAAGTAAACTTGCAACGCTATTAATAGCACAACGGTTCTAATGCGTGTGCATTTTGGAGGAGAATAGAATGAACGACAAACTAATTGAGGACTTAACTGAAATGAAAAAGAAATTGAGCGAGTATGTTGACAATGGACGGGTAGTAGGGTGCACCGAAATCAAAGAGGAACCAACAATATCAGTTAAGCCAGATAAGTCCAAAATAAAACCCTTAAAGAAAATAAATGAATACAAAGGACATTTTTTAGCGGTAGACTGCTCAACAAGAACATTAAAGAGAGCAAACAATTGGGGCATCTACCTAATGCGTGCAACCTACGCCTATGTTAGGGAACGCAAAGTAGACTGGGGCTACGAAGAAAGAATGTGCACTATAATAGGGGATGCGCATACTCGTAGTAATTTTTTAACAGACTTTAGAATAGAGTTGGAAAGTCAAATGGCCTTAGGTCTTCTTCATGGCAAATTTACAGAATTTTACTACGAGGACACCGATGCTCGTAGTAATTATCTTCTTTTAGACGGCGGCGGCTACTTCGGCGGGGAAAGAAAGTTTCGGGTAACACTTTATGAAGAGTGCCGAAGAATGGGGATTAACCTTCTTGCAATAAGCAAAAATTCTCCATTGCTTCACGACGAGAAAGGCAGAGACCTTGTTGCTACTACGAGTATGCTTTCGCCCTATGAAATTTGGGTTTATCATCCTGTTAGAAAGGCGGATAAAGATCAGAGCCTATACGGTGACATTTCAATTGTAAAATTATGTAAGGAAAGCCCTCGAGTCTTTCGGTGCGACATAATGGACTATTTAACAGACATTGAAGTGGATGATTTACTTTCTCCGCTTACCTGCATATCCGAAGACCCGAGGTGTCCTGGATACCCAGTTACTCTCTGGCTTGCCCATGAATTTTCAGCGCCGTCCGACTCTATGCTTCTGCATTATCACGATCAAGTCGAGAAAATGCTGGCTGAAGCTGGACTTTTAGATGCGCTCCGCATTGAAGAAATGTCTTGCAATTTTCCAGATGAGCTTCATGGGGTAAAACATGCGTTTGATTTGGAGTGGATTGAACGTGTCTGAACCTTTAGGCTTTGTCTGTAGGACGCAGGGAGACAGAGTCTCGTTCTTTCTTAATCAAGGAAGCAGTCTTTCGTTTGGGCAAATAGTTAGGATAGACTCTGGTGACAGAAGTTTTTATGCGAGGGTTGTGAACGCCGAGAGCAGTTCGACGCTCGAAACCGTTGAGCAGCTTCGTGAGGCGGAAGGAAAGGAAGCTTTCGGTCCATATTCCTGTTACAGAAATGTTGATGTTATCCTTTTCCTTGAAAAGAAGGCTGGAAAAATTCGTTCCCCCACCTTCAATCCCAATTACAAAGACAAAGTATATGCTGCCAGCAAAGAAGACTGTTCAATATTGAGGCTTGCTGGAGAAATCGAAATTGGGCGTTTACGCTCCGGAGAGCAGGTGCTCGGTTCTGTTGGCATAGATGAAGAGACTATACCCCGCATGATAGGCATGTTCGGCATGACTGGGTCTGGAAAAACCAATTGTGAACTGATTTTAAACGCCCAAATAATCGACCACAGCCCCAGAACAGTCGCCGTCATCTTCGACTTTGCTGGTCAACTCCTTGAGGGAAAGGAAATAAAGCCCCAAAGGGGTTTAAGAGACCATCCTCTTTTCCACAGCAAGGTTCGTTACTACTCAGCGAGAGAGGGAAAGATGACTATAGGCTTATACACACTCATTCCAGAGAAGCTTTTAACGCTGTTCCCAGACATCGGCGTCCCCCAGTTTAGGCTCGCTCAGAAACTTTACAGAAAGTTAGGTAAGACTTGGATAGAGGATTCGCGGGAAGCCTATGCGACGGAAGGACACGGTGGAGTGGCCAAAATAGCGGGCTACGGAAGTAAAAGCGTGATAGAAGCCCTCATGCTTAAACTTTCCAGTCTTTCACAAGACCTTTTCCCACCCTCCGAATATAGCTTCGTTGATAGTTTGATCCAAAACGTTAGCGTGGGAATCACTTGTCTCATTGATATTTCTGGCATCAGCTCTGAAGAGCAGCATAGGATTACTTGCCTTGCAGCTTCGAGTGTAGCACGCTATTATAAGCAGATGTGGGAAGAAAATTACGAGAATTGGAAAAAGCTTCCCACTCTCCTCATAACGCTTGAAGAAGCGCATGAATTTCTGGATCCAAACAAACCTAGTACCATATTTTCTGACATCGCCTTAACATACCGCAAGTATCGAGTCGGGCTGAACGCTGTAACACCGAGACCCTCAAGGATAAATTTCGACGTTTTCGCCGAGTTATGGACTAAAGTCATCATGAAGACGGAGTTACGCAAAGACAGAATATACCTAACGGAGAACACACCATATTTGGAGTATAGCGACGCTGAAATAAAGATGCTGGACGTTGGAGAAGCCCTGCTCATATCTGAGCCGAAAATCCGATTCGCAGTTCCAATAAAAGTTACGCATTATCCTGAATACTTAGAAAATAGGGAAAAAGTCGACTATGGAATATCCGCATCTAAGTCGCTTTCTGAAATGGATGAAAAATTAAAAAGGTTGCACGAAGCAGAAAAAAGTCTAATTGTTTCTTAACTAGTTCCGCTTAAGCCTTGGCTTCCGTCTTCTTTAAAATCTTCCGCATTTCCTCCTTAATACGGTATGCATAAGGTATTTTTCCTGAATCCCGCTCCAAATATCCTCCCTCATAAAGTTTCTTCATTAAACGGGCTGTGTGTTCCCTCGTCAACCTTATCCTATCCTTAATTTCAGGAGCAGTTTTTTCGCCTTCTTCAGCAATAATCTCCAAAACACGCAATTCCGTTTCCGTTAAGGGTGCCAATGCCTTTTCCCTTCTGATAGGGATAACCGCCTCTATTTTTGCCTCCGGCATCGCAGGGATTTTTCGTTCAACCTTCCCTAACTCCTCGATTTTTTTCTTTGTTTCCTCATGTGCTGTCACTAGTTCATTTATTCTTTTGTCAACTTCCATTAGCTGTGCCGAAAACTTCTCTTCAATTCCTGAAACATCTTTAATCTTAGCCTCAAGATTCATCAATTGTCTATCACTAGCCTCTATTTTTTTCAAGATTCCCTCACTTCTCGAGGAAAGGGCATCTGTTTTACGAGCGAGAGCATCTATACTTTCCCCTTGCCCACTCAGTTGTTTATTAAAACTTATGATAACATCGCCTACAACATCCTTAGCGCTTTCATATTCTTGCTGAACCCTCCTTATCCGCCTATAGTAGAAAACCGTTATAGCCGCTGTCATAAGCAGCAGAAGCAATGGAATCACTAAAAGAGGATCAAGTAATGCGTGATTCAAGCTCACACCTCACGTGATGCGTGATATCACATAAATGACGTCACGTAGACTTTAAGTTTTACGGTTCTTCACCGTGAATGCTTGGGTATTAAGAGGATAAAATAGTGAACACATTGAACAAAGATCTATTTTTATGCATCTTTTCTATATTTTTCTTAGTTGAAACGAAGGGCTTGTACATAACAGTGATTTAGCTCGTGATGTGTGATATCACAACCTTTTCGACATGGTTCTGGGTCTAGATAATTGCTCTAGGCTTGACTCAAGTTCTTCACGTAACATATTCATAATCCTTAATTGTTCATTCATTGATTCCTTCTCTTTCCAAACGTCTCTGTAAGCGCCTATATAGGTTTGAAGTTTGTTCGCGACTTCGATGTATGAATCTAAACTCGTGCTTTCAAATACTCCCAGATAGCCGAGTAGGAGCACTGTATAAATAGATTGAATAACGTTCTTTCTAGCTTGCCCTAACGTTCTGTTAAATGCGCCACGACTCACCCCGCCCTTTAAAAGCCGCAATCTTGCTTTTTCCTCGTATTTTAGCGATTTTCCTGACATATTTTCAGCTAAAATATCAATTAAGAAAGTTTCTAGCTGCGTTTTTGTTAAATTACTGTTTTCTATTAATATTTTGACAATCGGGTCATTTAAAGAGCCCATCAACCATTTTTTGACATTCTCTTTTAAGCGCATATTTTCCACCAACCACTACGCTTTGTTAGAATACAATTTTGTATACAAAGAGAAAAGACTTGCGGTTCCTATTTCTTTTAGAGGGCACTCACGAATATCTCTTTTTAACTGAATTATGTATACTTTTATATTATAATACGACAAAAGTAACGTTTTTGTTTTATAAACCCAGAAGGAATATTCATTTCATAATGTAACTACAAGTCTTCTAAATGTTTTCGGCTTTTTATCCTGTTTCTTCCTAATACAATTTCAGATAATTACCGATAACGTGATGTCACCCTAATCACAGTTGCATCACGTGTGATGTTACATACTACAGCGTTTCTGTCTGTCTCTTTAAGAGGTCATATAGTTCTGGTTTCAAGTCTCTTATGGTGGGTACAAGGGCTTCAGCCTGCGCCAAATTTGCGTAATTAATTTTGCCTACCACTAGGTCTTCTTGATCGTATTTGGCTTGTAAGATAATGTCACCGTTCGGGGCTAGGAGTCTGCTGCCTCCCCAGAATTTTAGGTCGTTTTCTGAGCCAGCGTGGTTGACATAAGCAAGAAAAACCGTGTTTTCAATCGCTCTGGCAGCAGTAAGCACCTCGAAGAACTTTCTTCTTATGGCTGGCGAGGCCGATATGCATATTATGAACCTTGCGCCCTCTAACCTCAATAATCGGGTGATTTCAGGAAAGAACACATCGTAACAAACTATTAACCCTAATTTTCCGAGGTTTGTATTAAATATCGGCGCTTGGTATCCTGGTCGAAAGTAGCGTTTTTCCTCAAAGACACTGTGGTGCGGCAGGTGCATTTTTCGGTATTTGCCAATCAGCCCATCTGGCCCTAATATAACTGCCGTATTATATAGGATGGCACTTGCTTTTTCGCTTCGCTCCAGCATTCCAAAAATTACATGGATATCTTCCTTTTCCGTGATTTCTTCTAAATAGCGGATGGAGGGTCCAGGAATAGGCTCCGCCAATTCATATAAAATATCACGGATCACGTATCCAGTTAATGCGAGTTCTGGAAAAATAACGAGGTTTGCCCCTCTTTCCTTAGCCTGTTCAATGCGTTTTTCTATCAAATCCATATTGTATTCCTTATCTCCAGCCTTACAGTTTATTTGAGCGAGAGCCACTTTAATCTCTTCTAACATAGTTTTTCCCACACGATTATCTTTGTCTCCTTGGCCTTTGATGTTTAGGGTTGGAGCAAATATTTAAGGAGTGTTAGTGCACTCATTATTTGTCGGTGAAATCGTTGAAACTGTCTAAGTAGCGGGAGACTTGATATGGGTAGAAGACGGAGAAAAGTAGTTCGAATCCCAAAAAAGGGACTGCCAAAAGTATACTTATGCCCTCAATGCGGAAAGGAAGCAGTAAAGGTTGAACTATATAGAGATCAAGGGCGCGCCACAATTCGATGTGGAAGCTGCGGGTTAATGGATGAGTTGCCACTTAAACCCGCATTTCGAGAAATTGACGTTTACTGCGGATTCACCGACAAGTTCTATTCTAGCAAAACCAGCGTTCAGTAGGGTTCAGATATGGTTGGTCGAGTGGAAAAATATCTGTCAGACAAGATTAAGGAAGACGGGGCTATTCACCTCACCCTCATCGATCCTGAGAAGGCGACTCCTCAATTAGCATCCAAAATAGCCAGTGAAGCCGAATCATGTCAAACCGCTGCTATAATGGTTGGCGGATCCACCCTCGCTTCAACTTCCCACCTGGACCTCGTCTTAAAGGCTGTTAAAAAAGCTGTGAATATCCCAGTGATTCTCTTTCCCAATAACGTAACTGGCATTAGTCAGTATGCAGATGCCGTTTGGTTCATGTCCCTTCTGAACTCGTCGGATCCCTTCTTCCTCGTGGGTGCACAGGTCTTAGGAGCCCCATTAATTAAAAAGTTCGGTTTAGAACCCATTCCGCTCGGCTACATAGTTGTTGGGGAAGGCGGCTCAGTCGGCGTCATTGGGAGGGTTTCACCAATTCCTTACGATAAGCCTGAACTTGCCGCTGCACATGCCCTAGCGGCGCAGTATTTCGGCATGCGCTTCGTATACTTAGAGGCTGGCTCCGGCGCAAAACAGTCCGTGCCCAGCAACATGATAAAAATGGTGAAGGAGGTTATTGACGTTCCATTAATCGTGGGCGGTGGAATAAGAAAAGGAGAGCAGGCGAGGGAAATAGTAGGCGCTGGCGCAGACATCATTGTCACTGGAAACGTTGTAGAGGAAAGCGAGGCTAAAAACGTAATTTTGGAGTTAGTGGAAAGCATAAAATCGAGCGGGAGAAAATAATATGACATCTTTCGAGCACTATTTTGACGCTTTGAAAAAAGCCCTTAGGCGAGACGACCTTTACGATGTGTGGCCCGATTTTGAACCAGATTATGACGAGCGGGAATACGCTTGGACGGACCTTCGAGGCTTAGGCGAGGTTCTGCTCCTCAACTGTGGGCGATGCGACGGCCCCTCAGATGTGAGGCACAGCCAATGCAAAAGTTGCGTGGAGAAACGGGAACAAATAGCCAAAGAGGCATATCAAAAGGCAATGGGGCGGCCTAAACAGAAATGGGCAACCCTCGTGCTATGTCGAATCCACACAGAATAACCGTATAATAAGCATGTCCGCTCAAAAGTTCACCTAAGGGGAAAATAACTTTGAATGTTACAATGAGTAAAGAATACAATCAGTATGCTTCTGCCCTTGAGAAAGGTCTTGAAAGCCTATATGAAGTCGCAAAGAAAGCAAGGGAGAAGGGATTAGATCCCACTCCGAAACCTGAGCCTGAAGTGGCGAATGACTTGGCTGAGCTCGTTGAGGGGCTGGTTGGACCCGCTGGAGTGGCTGAAAGCATACGGGAGCTAAGTAAAAAATTACCCCGAGAAGAAATCGCTTTCAAAATTGCCGAAGAAATTGTTTACGGAAAATTTGGACACATGAAAGACCATGAGGCTGCTGAGCAGGCGATAAGAACCGCTCTGGCTATACTGACTGAGGGCATCACTGCCGCTCCTCTCCAAGGCGTAGCCCAAGTTGCCATCAAGAACAATCCTGACCATACGAGGTATTTGGCGATTTACTTCGCTGGTCCCATACGCTCCGCAGGAGGCACAGAGGCAGCCTTAACTCTAGTTGTCGGAGACTTTGTTCGCCGCTTACTCGGGTTAGACCGTTATAAGCCGACTGAAGACGAGATAAGACGGTTTATTGAGGAAATGAGGCTTTATGAACGTGAAGTAGGCCGATTTCAATACCACGTTTCCGACGAAGAACTAAGGAATGCGCTTCAACTTCTTCCCGTCGAAGTTACGGGCATACAGTCCGACCCAGTTGAAGTTTCGTCTTTTCGAAATTTACCTCGCATTGAAACAAACCGAGTTCGCGGCGGTGCCCTGCGAGTGGTAAACGACGGAATAGTGGGGCGCTCTTCAAAAGTTTGGACAATCGTAGAAAAATTGGGAATCGAAGGATGGGACTGGCTGAAAAGGATTCGGGAAGTCGGCGAGAAAAAGACGGCAGGCTTCATGGAGGACGTCATTGCTGGGCGCCCAATTTTTTCTTTTCCGTCAAGGCGAGGTGGTTTTAGACTCCGTTATGGAAGAGCCAGAAACACTGGTCTAGCGGCCGTCGGGGTTCATCCAGCCACTATGAAGGTTCTTCAGCATTTCCTTGCTGCAGGCACGCAACTACGCCTTGAAGGTCCTGGGAAAGCGGGAGTCGTTCTTCCCGTTGATGTGATAGAGCCTCCGACTGTGCGTTTGAAGGACGGATCTGTCGTCCGTGTTTCGCTCGAAAATTTTGAGCAAATAAAAAATGTGATTGACAAGATTCTTTTCCTTGGCGACATTCTCGTCGGGTTCGGCGACTTTCTTTACAATAATAAACCTCTCCTTCCGTCGGGTTTCACTGAGGAATGGTGGCGTGAAGAACTGCGCAAAGCCATACAGCAAAACTTTGAAGGCGATGTAGAAAAGGCGTCAGCAGCCGCTGGAATCTCTTTTTCCCGCCTTAAAGCTATGATAGAGAATCCTTTCGATTATAAGCCTACGGCTAAAGAGGCAATAGCCCTAGCCTCAGCCCTCAGAACTCCTTTACATCCATCATTCACGTACTTTTGGTCAAACATCTCCTCTGAGGAATTCTTGGAATTAAGAAAATGGGTATTGCAAGCTCAAATTCAAGTTGAAAATGAGTCCGTCTGCTTAATAACTGGCGCGATGAGGGAATCAGTGAAAGAGGTTTTAGAAAAAATCTGCGTCGCCCACAAGGTCGTTGAAAATAACATTAGGGTAGAAAAAGATGATGCGCACGTTTTAGCTTTCTGTCTTGGGGCGCATGTCCCCATGGGTCGGATAAGTCATTCAAAGTCCATTCCTGAAATAATTCATGAACTCACTGGCATTTCCCTTAAAGAGAAGGCGCCAACTTTAATTGGCGCCAGGATGGGGCGTCCTGAGAAAGCGAAGAGACGAGAAATGAGGCCGCTTGTTCACGTTTTGTTCCCTGTGGGGCTTGCTGGCGGTTCTCACCGTGACCTTGTAGAAGCGTCAGGCAAAGGCGCGATTGAAGTGGAACTTGTTAAACGTTCCTGTCCTAACTGTCGAGTTTCCACCTTCTTCGTTAAGTGTCCAAGCTGCGGAGCGGAAACCATTTTGGAAAAGTTTTGTCCTCAATGTGGAAGAACTTTAAAGGGTGATTCTTGTCCAGTTTGCGGAGCCTCTGCACGGAGTTATGAGAAACAAGCGGTCAATGTTAAAGTGTTAATGGACGAAGCATGTAAAAGGCTGAATTATACTCCTGAGGTCGTTAAAGGCGTGAAGGGTTTGATGAATGAAGCTAAGATGCCTGAGATTGTTGAGAAGGGACTTTTGAGGGCGAAGTACGACCTTTCCGTTTTTAAGGATGGAACCATAAGATTTGATGCTACCGACGCACCTTTAACGCATTTTAAACCGGCAGAAATCGGAGTTTCGGTTGAAAGGCTTGTGCAGATGGGCTACAACTGCGATTATGAGGGGAACCCCTTGGTTAGTTCCGATCAAGTTTGCGAGCTTAAGGTGCAGGACGTGGTTATTCCTCACAAGTGCGCCGAGTACTTTGCTCGTGTAGCCAACTTCCTAGACGAGCTTCTTGAAAAAGTGTATGGGCTTCCTAAATATTACAATGTTAAGGACATTGAAGACTTGGTTGGGCACCTTGTTATAGGCTTGGCTCCCCACACTTCAGTTGGCGTTGTTGGGAGAATCGTCGGCTTTACGAGTTTGAATGTTTGTTATGCCCATCCCCTTTGGCACTCCGCTAAACGCAGAGACTGCGACGGCGACGAGGACGCCCTCATGCTGGCCCTCGACCCTCTCCTAAACTTCTCTAAGGCTTATCTTCCAGCTCAGATAGGCGGAATCATGGACGCTCCGCTTTTCATAATTTCTGTGATAAATCCTCATGAAGTTCAGCGTCAAGCGCACAATGTGGACGTGGCTGGAGCGTATCCACTGTTGTTCTATGAGAAGACTTGGCAAGGAGCGTCGCCGCGAGATGTAAGTGGACTCATAGACATGGTGGAGCATAGGCTGAACACCGAGGCTCAGTTTGAGGGTTTCAAATATACTGTTCCTGTTTCGGACGTTAACGCTGGCAACCGAGATAGCGCTTACAAAAAGCTGAAGCGGATGATAGACAAGCTGAATAGTCAGCTTGCGTTGGCGGAGAAGATCGAGGCTGTGGATGCGAGAAGGGTAGCCTGGAAAGTTTTAACCACTCACTTTATTCGAGATATTTCCGGTAACCTGCGTGCCTTCACAACTCAAGGATTTCGGTGCAAGAGATGTAATAAACGTTTCAGGAGAATGCCCCTTCGAGGTAGGTGTCTAGAGTGCGGAGGCACCGTCGCATTGACTGTCTATCGTGGGGGCATCGAAAAATACTTGGAGGCAGCGCATCAGCTTGTGCGGAAATACGGTCTTCCCGACTACTATGCTCAGCGGCTTTCAATGGTCAAAGACGAGATTAACGCCTTATTCGAGGGCAAAACGCCCAAGCAGGTGAGCCTAACAGACTTCGCCTAACAAAGAAAGTGTAAGCTTTTTCAGCGCCTACGAGAAAAATAATTCCTGAGAAACCATGTTTAAGAGAGCTTATCATCCTAAAGCCTTCTT
>JBBIVD010000003.1:18163-18750 GCA_037439925.1 Candidatus Bathyarchaeota archaeon | reverse complement strand
CGTCCTTTCAGCCGCTCCATGTCCGAAAGCGATTTTCCCACAATATCGTGCAGATCAATAACCTCGAACAATGCTTCCTCGTCGTCGAGTAATATGAATGCTCGTTCTGGCGAGAAACCCCTGCCTATGGCGGTGACCACCTCCTTAGCCCTGAAAAGAAACGACGGGTCTTGAGCGTTCGGACTTAGCATTATTTCTACGTCGCCCGTTTCACTGTTTATTTGAAGTTCAACTGAAAGCCTTTCCTCGATTTTTTCCTTTACTCGTCCATTCGGTCCTATTAGGACTCCGATTCGCTCCCGCGGAATCTTAACGAATGTGCTAGGTCTCGCCACCCGTAACCCACCTGAAAGTTTCCTCAGCAGATTTGACTTCTACGCCTAGCTTTCTAAAATAGTTATTTAGGTTTTCTAGGTCTCTCCGTAGGAACGTGTCCGCCATTGGATGCTTAACGAGTACGGCTTGAGAAATATCGAATATTATGGGTTTTCCTTTCCAGATCATGATGTTGTATTCGCTGAGGTCGGCGTGGACGAGCTCAGCCTTTTGGTACATTTTCTTAACTTGAGTTAGGAGTTGGTGGTAGG
>JBBIVD010000003.1:16926-18140 GCA_037439925.1 Candidatus Bathyarchaeota archaeon | reverse complement strand
TCTCTAGCGAGATTTCCCTTAGAAGGGGGGCGCTTACACCGTTTTCGCCGATGAACTCCATTACAAGCACGTTGTTGCTAACGGCGATCGGCTTAGGGACAGAGACTCGGGCTTCGTAGGCACTTTGCAAATTATTGAATTCTTTTTGAGCCCAGGCGTAGACTAGGGAGCGTGTGTCTCTTCGAATGCGTGTGAACCGCGGGTCTCCCTCAATGTAGGGCAGCATGCCTCTTCTAAATTCCGAGGAAACAGTTAGGTAGATTTTGATGGCTAATTCTTTTCCGTCTGAAGCTTTTCCCCAATACAGTTTGGATTCTTTTCCAGCTTTTACTGCTCCATGGATTTCGGCTATTGCTCCCTTGTTCAGCAAGTCGTAAAGGGTCATTAAAGTAGAACGGTCTAGAACTTCCTCTAAAACCGCCCGCTCGGATGAACGGTCTTTGATTAGGAAACGCTGCTCCTTTTCGAGGCGGACTGCCTTATGCTTCAACCGTTTAAGCACACGTTCCCTAAAAGTTTCCTCCCCGCCAGCCATGAGTTCGTCTCCGAAGTGTTTACTCCACGGACGGTTAAAAGCCCTTCTTTGAAGTATTAATCTTAAAGTTGTTTGTCATGTTATGGGAGGATAGTTGCACGTGACGGAATGCCTTAAAAGCGGTTGTGTTCGCCTAGGTTTTAGGAGGCATATGAAATGGCGAGCAAGAAGAAGCCTATGCCTAAAAATGTAGAGGAAGAAGAGGATTACGAAGAAGAGGAAGAATGGGAAGAGGAAGAATGGTAAAGTAGGCTTTCCTCACTCAACCTCTATTTTCCTTTTCTTTTTATCTTTATTTCATATGCATAATAGGTGTCATCGTTATGATCAGCCGTGTTTCAAAGTGCCAAAAAAGTTATCCTTTAGGATGTACTAATTATTATGTAGATATTATGTATTGAGGGGAAAAGCATGAGTAATAGAAAGGCTTGGCTTGCTTCGTGTAGGAGGTGACTGAAATAGGGGAGATACAGGATTATATGATTTACAGGGTCATAAAGGACCGTGGTGGAAATGCAACTAAGAAGCAGATTTTTGAAGCTTTGGGAACCGATGATGAGGCGAAAAGGATCATTGAGGAAAAGCTCAAAAAAATGACGAGATTCGGTATCGTTATGATTGACGAAGAAGAAAACGTCAAAATACAATGAGAATCAAGCTTTGAGACTTATTTGTGTTG
>JBBIVD010000003.1:0-16885 GCA_037439925.1 Candidatus Bathyarchaeota archaeon | reverse complement strand
AACCATCTTCCCAACCCATCTTCCCAATTAAAGGGTCTGCACAAGTAAGTTAAATCCCTAAACATAACCACAATGTTTAAGTGTATCCATGTAAGATTCATGTTGCCTTAATATGTAGGTGTTGAAAATATGTCGGATGAAGTTTCGTCTGAAAGCGAAGAGTCCATTAAGGTCGAGAAGTTAACTCCCAGTTCGAGAAACGTTAACGTTATCGTTAAGGTTGTTTCGAAAGGTGAAACTAGGAGCATCACGTCTAACAGAGACTATTCAACTCACAGCGTTGCTGACGCACTAGTTGGCGATGAGACCGCATGCTTATACTTGACTCTTTGGGACGACAACGTTGGCAAGATGAATGAAGGCGACACAATTAGTATTAAAAACGGTTATGTTAACTTGTTCAGAGGCTCTATGAGACTAAACATAGGCAAGTATGGCAGCTTCGAAGTCTTGAAAGAGTCGCCCATCGGAGAAGTTAACAAAGAAAACAATTTGTCCAGTAAGCAGTATGAGCAGGAAAGACACTTTGAGAGACGCGGATACGGCGGCAGTCGCTACGGCGGAAGGAGCTACGGCAGAGGAAGAAGATATTAAAGCACGTTCCTCGTGCTAGCTAGGAAAGAGCTTATCAACTCTAGTGTTGCATATTCCATAAGGGTAATGAAATGCCGAGAGACCCCGTTTGCGGCTTAGTGCTCGACGAAAAAACAGCTAGGTTCAAGATTAAACACGAAGGAGAAACATACTATTTCTGCACGTCAGTATGCAAGAAAAGGTTCAAAAGAAATCCAGAAAAATTCGTAAAGTAGGACAAACTTAAGCAGTAAAGGCGCACCATAAATAAGCTCACGGAATGGTAATGTAATTGTTTCTCCTCAGCCAATCGGCTTGACTTTTCGTGTAACGCCAAAGCACGTCGCCCCTCGTGTCAGACTGAAAATCCCAAGGAGAAACCAAGACCATGTCGCCTTCCTTTATCCAAACCCTTCTCTTCATCTTGCCCCTAATTCTGCAGAGGCGCTCATGACCGTCTTGACACTTAACCAAAATCCTGTCAAAGCCCAGCAGTTTCACCACTATGCCCAGCACGTCGTTTGCGGCGGGCAACACCATATCCTTAATCTCTTCTTCGCTAAGGACCTTCTTTTTACCCAAGGCTCCACCTTCTTGAAAAAAGAGAGGGACTGAACTCATAAACTTTGCCATAACATTGAATTTATGTTGCCAGAATATTTGCTAACTTTAGTAGGTCTAGATCCAAAGGCTTTTCCGTTTTGCATGATTTTTCCAGTTGGATGCTAGTGATTCTTCCTTCTTGTAATCCAACTATCTTGTTTCCCTGCTCCTCTAATATCAGTTCAACTGCCCTCTCCGCGAACAAGCTGGCTAAGAGCCTGCTCCTCGCCGTAGGGCTGCCGCCCCTCTGGGCGAATCCCAAAACGCTAAGCCTAACCTCCATCCCCGTTTTTTCTTCGATTTCCTCTGCGAGTTTACGGGTATCCCCAATTCCTTCCGCCGCCACAATTATGCCCGACTTCTTCCCTCTGGCACCATATTCTTTCAGGGTTTCGAAGATTTTCTCCTTTTCATATTTGACTTCTGGAACTAAGATTATTTCGGCTCCAACTGTGATTCCTACGATTGATGCGAGGAAGCCTCTTTTTCGTCCCATAACCTCAATTAAGAAGACTCTTTCGAGGGAAAAAGCCGTGTCTCGAATTTTGTCGATTTCACTGACCGCCGTGTTTACAGCTGTGTCGAAGCCTATGGTCTCATCTGTCCCAAAAACGTCATTGTCAATTGTTGCTGGAACCCCCACTATCAGCGTGTCAGTTTCTCGGCTTAGTTCTAGAGACCCCTTAAAAGAGCCCTCACCACCGATAACTATGAGCCCATCAACATTGTTTAAGGCGAGAGTTTCAGCGGCTTTCCTAATTCCTTCCTTAGTCATAAACTGTGCGCATCTCGATGTCTGAAGAACGGTGCCGCCTAGATGGATTATTCCACTAACTGAGCGGGCGGTTAAAGGCACAAATGAGTTCGTTATCAAACCTTCCCATCCCCTCTTAAAACCTAAAACCTTAAAATCCTCAGCACAAGCAACGCGGACAACCGCTCGAATGGCGGCGTTCATGCCAGGCGCATCCCCACCGCTCGTAACCACACCAATCTTCCTCAACTGCAAAACCATCCCCAACTGCTTTTCATTTGCCAGAACAATTTATGACAAACAAAAATAAGCCTTTGCTGACAAAAATTCACGAATGTTACTCCATTCTCAGCCTTGCTAAGATGGGGGCTACATATAGGTTATTTAACAAAAAGTTTTTCAGGTTGATGAACAAAAGAGAGGAAGGCTGTTTGAGATTTTAGATTCATCCATTTTTTGGCTTTTTCTGGAGTAAAAATTATAAGAATGGTTGAAATAACTGTTTTATGGTGGATAAAAATGGAAGTAGGAGTAGAAGTGGAAGTTAGGAGAATCGATTCTCAGGGGCGTCTTATTCTGCCTTCTGATTGGCGTGAATCTGAGGCTGCGGGAACTCAGGAGGTTTACGTGGTAAAGCGGAAGGGGTATTTGAAGATAATTCCTAAACATAAGGTGGATTTAACTGAATTCTTTGACGAAGTTGACTTAAGCGTGGAGGCTATTGGAAATTGGAAAGAGTTTGAGAAGAAATTTTATGGGGGTAGCAGATGAAGTTTTTAGATGCAAACGTTTTCATTTATGCCTATTACAAGCCTAAAAGGCAGCTCACCCAAAAAGAAAAGCTAATGAAAGATAAAGCAAAAGGAATTATCAGTGACATAAACCAAGGAAAAGAAGAAGTGATAACAACTGTTGTACAAATATCAGAAGTAGTTAACATCCTTAAGCATGGCATGCCATTGGAACAGCTCACCAACCTCATCCTCGGTTTGTTCATGCTTGACAATTTGAAAATCCAAGGAGTAAACAGAGAAACGTACTTTGCGGCAACTGAGCTGGGACGCGACTTAAAAATGGATTCCAACGACGCATTAGCCGTGGAAACCATGAGGCTTAATGCCATAAAAGAAATTTACTCGTTCAACGAAGACTTTGACAAAATAGAAGGAATAGCAAGACTGCCAAAATTTTAATCAAAGCTAACAAAAGCCTTTTACATTTTGACGATTTGGGCGTGGGGAATGCCCGATATGTTTAGAATTGCATCAGGGTGGATCAACCTCTTTTCTAGAGCTTTTTTGACGATGTTTCGTCCAACCATGTTCACAACTGTAGATTGCTCCGCTAGGTCGACGGCTTCCTCTACACTCATTTTTAATCCTTTATAGAAGTCTTCACGCACGTGGAAAACGATTTTTCCCTCTTTGAGGGTGCATCCGAGAAGCTCGACGTCGCAGATGGCGAGGATCACGAATTGTCCCCACCTTCGCATGTTCGCATAAACCAATACTTTATCAGTCGAAGGCTCTCCCTTTTCCCTCGCCATTTGTAATGCTTCCATTCCTTTCTAATTTAGAATATGTCAACGTAGGCTAATAACATTAATGGAAAAGTGGTCTAGACTTCATAAATAGAATTGAGGTCTTCTAGATTGGTCTTACGGAGGACCTTGCCCCGCATGCTTCACAAACCAGGAAGTAGAGGCGCTTTTCCTTAACAATTTTAGTGTCTGGACGTTTGCATACAGGGCAAATTACGAACTCATCCGTATACCTCTTAATAAGCATATCAAAGGTGTCGCGTTGAAACTTTCCCTGAAAAATCGCTCTTCCTCCATCTGTAGTTGCCGCCGTCGCCATCTCCTTTGAAAGAAACTTAAGCACATGATGCGGATCCCTATTGAGGGCGTCGCAAATTTCCTTATAGTTCAGAAGAACGGTTCTGGCGCCAGTCACGGTGAAGCGAGGCTTAGGAACCTCAAACCTCTTATGCTCGAACACCTCAGGCGGAAGCCGTGAATAAGCACGCTTCAACATTTCTTCATAGCCCAATTTTCTACCCCAAACTTTTGCAGCTTCTTCAGGACACTGAAAAATAATAAAGATTATGCCCCTTAAAATCCCTTCTAAAAATCCATTATACTAGAAAGCCCTTTCAGTAGTTGCATCAATCATTTTTTTAATTTCGTCTTTTAGGGTTTCAGGCAGACCGAATATGCTCACGTCCATGAACCCCCTAACTATGAGGGCCACAGCCTCAGCCTCAGAGAATCCCCTAGCCATCAAATACTGCACTTGGTCTTCGGCTATTTTGCCAACAGCCGCCTCGTGGGAGAGGTCTGTGCCAACAACCTTTCCGTTAAGTTCAGGAACCGCATAAATGAACGCATTCTCTGAAAGCAGCAGCCCTCTACATTCCAGGTGCGCCTTCGTGTTTTTCTGCTCCCCAACCAAGAGCCCACGAGCATATATTTGCGCGCTGTCAGAGGCTATGGCTCTGGCGATTACTTCTCCTCTGCTTCCTTCAGCTTGGAGAACGACCTTCGAGCCGACGTCTATGTAGGAGTTTCCCGTTCCATAAATGACGGAATTAAACCTAGTCCTAGAGTTAACGCCCCTACAGTAGGCGACTGGATACATCTGAAGGCTTTTAACGGGCTTAAGGCACACGTAATTGTTAACGAAAACTGCGTCGTCCTCCAAAAGCGCCGCGGTTCTGGGACGCACATCAAAGTTTTGAGCCCAATTATGAATCATAGTGAAGGTAAGCTTCGCTCCCCTTTTAATGTAGAATTCGGAGATTCCTACGTGTAGCCCCCGCTGAACGTTAGGGTGTACAACGCATCCAGTTATTATTTGAACTTCTGAGCCAGGCTCCGCAATTATAATGTTATGAACATTCTGATTTAGATTGTCCCTCGACGTGAAGAGGCACGATTGAACTGGTAAAGTGACCTTTTGGTTTTCCAAAACTCTTAAGAAATATCCTTGGTCCCACTTTAGTTCAGCTAAAGCCGTGTACTTGTCGGTGTCGACGGCGACGAGTTTCCACCAGTAGTCCTTTAGCCAATCGTACTTTTCGAGGGCGTACTTTGTGCTCATCACTTCCACTTTGCCTTTAAACATGTCCTGAACGCTTTGAAAAACAGCGGAATGGTCGATTTGAAAGTATGTTCCAGCCCGCTCCTTTTCGTCGGACCTAACACCCACTTTAAGCGACTGTTGAACAATGTCTTCTGGAAGGGACGAAACGGGGCAGGCAGTCCACGGATTAGAGCCCCTCGAAAAACTATTTACGTCTACGTCTGGACCTAGGGCTGCTGGCTTGTCCTTCGCACGCAACGCTCTTTCTTTACTATCGGACATTTTTCGCACCATTTATATCCCTCACTTAATATTTGACCCAAAATTTCAACGGGCTTACCTGAGCAGGCGATTAGCCCATTGATTAGCACGTGGGCTTTTTGCGTTTCCACGTAACGTAAAATATAGCCGAGATGCGTTATTAGGAGCCCAGACCGCCCCTTAAGAAACTTGTTAACGACCCTTCCAATGAGTTCAAGGTTTTCTACGTCCACGCCTGAATCGGGCTCGTCGAGCATAACGAAATAGGGCTTTTGCGCAAGCACCTGCAGAATCTCAGACCTTTTCAGTTCTCCACCAGAAAATCCTAGGTTAAGGTCTCTTTCGAGGAATTCTTGAGGCAAATTCATAGTTTCGGTTAATTCATTCACCTCCACACTTTTCCCTGTGAAGCTGCGCACAATGTCGCCTAATTTAACTCCTCGTATGGCAGGTGGATTCTGGAATGTTACGCCCAATCCGAGCTTAACCCTCTCATTTATGGGCAAATCCGTAATGTCCTTATCATTAAGCAGGATTCTGCCTGATACAATGCGGTAATTTGAAAAGCCTAGAATAGCCATAATAAGAGAAGTTTTTCCCGACCCGTTAGGACCGAAGAGAACATGCGTCTCGCCTTTCGGTATGTCTAAATCCACTCCATTAAGCACCCTTTTTCCAAATACCTCAACGCACAAATCCTCTATTTTTAACGCACTCAAGCCTAATCGCCCCTATTAATAGTAGATTGGACTTCCTGTTTTAAAAGGATTTAATGATTAATATTTAGCCATTGCTTTGCATCAGTTATAACTTAAGCATAAATCATCTGTGGAAATATCATCCATGGAAATAAAGCCTTTAAACGCTGTTCACCTAACCGAATTGTTAAAAGAGGCACGAGAGGAGAGCAAAACTATAAATGTCCTCATTAAGGAAGAGTTTGACAGCCCTTTTCGTCTCCTTATTTCTGTGGGTAACCGGCTGGACTTGCATAGACCGGATACTGAACAGCTCATATTACACGCAGATGACAAGCCCTCTATGGCTGCTTCAGCTTCCCTTCACCCGAATAGAAGTAGTCGTAAGCCCATGGCAAGCATACTTCCTTTCCATAATCCAAATCCACTTCGCCGCAGTCCTCATGATATACTCCATAATATCCCTAAAATCAACCTAGCCAAAAACCGAAATAAAGCCTGAGAACAAGGGGCTGCCAGCTTTCCCGGCTTCGCGCAGCCGAAGACTGCACTAACACCGGGAACGGAGCGCGGTTTAACTTCCGAGTTCGGAATGGGATCGGGTGGGTCCCGCGCCCTATGGCCGGCAACCCAACATTTTCAGCTGTTTTTTCCTTCATTAAGCTTTCGCTCGAGGCTCAGAAACCTATATATGCGGAGCATAGAATTTTTCTTTTGGTGGGGTCGTAGTCTAGCCAGGCATGACGACAGTAGGCATGAACTGTGCCAAACCGTTAAGGGCTCCAGAATGTGGTTCACGGGTTTGCGGACCATTATGGGATGAAGAACTTCTGGAGCGAGGAGAAACCCGTAGGAACGGACAAGCGCCGTTTCCGGGCAAAGGTCACCGGTTCAAATCCGGTCGGCCCCACCAATAATAACTTTCAAGAGCTTATAAACAGCCTTGACAGGAACTTTATTAATTAGTCTTGTCCTCTCTTTTTGATTGTTATGGCTCCTTGCGGGTATTCCCCTATGCAAGCCCTAAACCGTCACATGAAATTTTTCATGTGTTTTCTAGTGTTCGCCAACTGCTTTCGGGTAGCCTTCGTCTTCTAGTTGAATGGTGGTGTGGTCGATTCCAAACTCTTCTTTTAACATGTTGATCAAAGTTGTGATTATCTTCTTTCTGTCTGTTCCCTCTTCTACCACCATGTGACAGCTCATGCAACACATCTTAGTGGGGGTGATACACCACACGTGAAGGTCATGAACGTCTTTCACGCCTTCCACTTCAAGCATTCTGCGTTCTAAAGCGCTTGCGTCAATGTTGGATGGAACCCCTTCAAGGAGAACGTTCAGAGAATCTCGGATGAGTTTCCCAGAACTATAGAAAATCAGTAAGCCGATCATCATGCTGATTAAGGGGTCTGCTTGGTACCATCCAGTGAAAACCATGATTAGCCCGGCGGAAATCGCTCCTACCGAGCCTAAGGCGTCGGCGACTACGTGTAGAAAAGCGCCCTTAACGTTTAGACTTTCATCCTTTGACCTTGAAAGAGTTACCGCAGACATTCCGTTGGCTATGAGACCAAAAAAAGCAATGATCAGCATACTTAAACTTTCAACTGGAACCGGTCGTTGAATCCGCTGGAGAGCCTCATAGAAGATGAACACTACTATGGCCCATAGGAAGATGCCGTTCAAAAATGCTGCCAGAATCTCCGCGCGGTAATAGCCATAAGTTCTTTTCACAGAGATGGGACGCGAAGCAAACCATGAGGCTGCGAGGGCGAAGGCTAAGGCGAAGACATCGTTTAGCATGTGCATGGCATCCGTTTGAAGAGCCAAGCTGTTCGTTAGGATTCCACCGACCAATTCAATAATGAAGAAAGATAGGGTAACGCCTAAGGCTATTCCGAGATACCTTGTGTTTTTTAGCGGGCGGAGACCTTCCTGCATCTGAACCTCGCTCTCATGATAGATTTTCTATCCGTTGCTATTAAATTTAAAATCGTTTAACTTCACTAAATTCATTAATGGGCACAAGAACTGACATAAAGGATGGGAGACGATTTGTCTAATCTGCTTTACTCGATTCTAGCCGTCGTCGTGGTCAGCCTCTTATCATTGGTTGGAGTCTTCGCCATATCTCTAAAAGAGGCTACCTTACACAGAATCTTGTTTGTTCTCCTCAGTTTTTCAGCAGGTTCCATTTTAGGGGCAGCTTTTCTAGATTTGTTACCGGAAGCCATAATTTTCTTTGGCAAAGAGCATCTTTCAACTGTGGTTGTTTATGTTACCCTAGGTTTTCTCGGGTTTTTCTTCCTTGAAAGGAACATCTATTGGTACCATGGACACGTACATGGGAATCAATCTGATATTGAGGAAAAAATGACCGTTAAGAAGTTTGTTTATTTAAATGTGATCGGAGATGGAATACACAACCTTATTGATGGGATGGTGATTGCCGCCACTTTTTTCATAAACATTACGTTGGGATTAACCGCTACTGCCGCTGTAATCTTCCACGAACTTCCTCAAGAAATAGGAGATTTCGGAGTTCTAGTTTACGGTGGCTTTACAAAATATAGGGCTCTGTTCGTTAACTTCTTATCTGCATTAACAGCCATTATCGGAGTCCTCATTTCCAATTACTTTTCAATGCACGTGGAGAACTTTGTTGGTTTTCTCATCGCTTTAGCTGCGGGGGGTTTCATTTACCTTGCAGCCTCTGAACTCATCCCCGAGATGCAAAAGGAAGAAAACGTTGGAAAATCAATGATTCAGTTCGTATTCTTCATTTTTGGATTAGCCCTCATATGGTCTCTAGGATTCCTCTCCCCAAAATAGAAGAACCCACCACAAAAAGACAAGCCAGCAAAAATAAATCCAGAAATGCTTCGAGCTCGGAAAGAAAAGCCAAAATCAGATAATTTTAAACTTTAAGCATTGTGATTCTAGCCTTTTTCACCCTTCTAGTTCCTTAATTAGGGCTCTAACCTTCCTATCAATTTCGTCCCTGATATCCCTAATTTTCTCTATCGGCTTTCCCTTAGGGTCCTCAAGCGCCCAATCTTCAACTTTAGGCAAAAAGTTAGCTGGACAAAAGGCGGTTCCACAACCCATCGTGACGATTCTGTCAGCCTCCTTAATCATCTCGCTAGTCACTAGCTTAGGCTTCCTACCGCTAATGTCAATGCCGATCTCCTTCAGAACTTCCACAACTAACGGATTAATCTGTTTTCCAGGCATGGTTCCAGCGCTCACAGCCTTAAACCTGCGTTCCGCATACTTATTGAACAGAGCCTCAGCTATTTGACTTCTTCCCGCGTTCTCTGCACACACAAATAAAACAGTCTTCATTGAGGACCACGATTATTTTGTTAAGCGAACCGAACTTATTTAGCTTATGCTGAGAATTCAGATATGTAAAGCCTGCGGTTACACGGTGGAAGGGAAGCTCCAGAAAGGTGCCCCATCTGTAAGGCTAAGGAGGACGAATTCAAGTCCTTTTAATTCTATCTTTTATTAATTTTATTCTGGCCACAGTCTACTCATCCAGTACGGCTTCTCGTCTTTCCTAAATGTGCTGGTTCTAAGTTGAATACCAATGTTTTTAGGTAGGTCATCTCCTCGATGCTGTAGCCTATTCCTTCTCGGCCAATGCCTGAGCCCTTTGTTCCGCCGAAAGGAAAGTATCCGACTCCATGCCTAGGCACGTCGTTCACAGTTATGCCTCCTGTCTGCAGTTTTTTGGCTATTTTCCAAATTTTGTAAAAGTTATTTGAAAACACGCAGGAATCTAAACCGTATCTGGGTTTGTTGGCTATTTCTATGGCTTCGTCTTCGTCTTTGACTCGAATTATGGTTACCACTGGACCGAAAGTCTCCTCCCACGCGATTCTGGCTTCAAGGGGCACATGATCCAATACTGTCGGCTCATAATAGCAGCCCTTGTAATGGCCTCCTCGCAGAAGCTCCGCTCCTTTCTGCACGGCGTCTTCCACGAGGCCGTGTATCCTTTTTGCGGCCCGCTCATTTATCACGGGTCCTATCTTAGTTGCAGGATCCCTCGGATCGCCGAGTTTCCATTGGTCAACTTCCTTAACGACCATTTTTACGAAGGAGTCTGCAATGCTTTTCATTACAAGGATGGAGCTCACGGCGTCGCACCTTTGTCCAGCGTTCTTGAGGGATCCTTCAACGCATTTTTGGGCGGCGAACTCGAGATCGGCGTCTTCGAGCACCACGGCTACTCCCTTTCCTCCGAGTTCCAAGTGCTGTTTCTTGGCGCTGGCCAACTGCGCAATATGCTTTCCTGTTTCTGTGCTTCCAGTAAAACTAACCATTTCCACCTTTTCATTTGATACCAAGGCGTCGCCCACCACATGTCCGCTTCCCGTCACTATGTTAAGGGTTCCTGCTGGAATGCCAGCTGCCTCCAGCACTCTAGCGAATAGGAGAAGTCGTCGCTTGGCGGCTTACAAACGGCGGCGTTTCCCGATAAGAGCGCTGGTATGACCTTTGCGGCTGAAATGTAGAGGGGATAGTTGAAGGGGGATATGGCGGCTACGACTCCCACGGGTTCACGGATAACTAGGGCTATTTTGCCCCTGGTGTCTCTAGACCAGTCTCCGGGAATGTATTCTCCGAATATTTTTCGGGCTTCCTCCATGGTCATTTTCATTCTTTCAGCCGTTGCCATCACCTCGCCTTCTGCGTCCTTAACGGGTTTTCCAGCTTCTAAAATCAGGGTGTTCACGAATTCGTCCTTGTGCTCCAGCAGAATTGTTCTCGCCTTTTCGAAAATTTCTATGCGTTCAATAGCCGATATTTCTCTGATTTTCTTCCTGCTCTCGTAGGCTGAGTTCACCGCCTCTTCGGCTTCTTTTGAAGTAGCGGACTGCACCTTGGCGACAACGCTATTGTCTATGGGAGAAGTCACGTCGAGGGTTTCTCCCGAGTTCAAGGAAATCCATTTTCCACCAATAAACATCTTAAAGACGTAGATGCCGTCAGGACCTAAAGTGAAGATAGGCTCAAAGAAACTGCCCAGCTTAACCCTCAGATCAGATTTCCTAAAATTCACAATACCCCACCACAAATATTTTCCTGCTGTTTAATTTATTTCTTTTATCATTTTAAAGCTTCATGCTAGAGTCCTATAATAGTTTTAAAGGGTGATGAAGTTTGAAATATAAAACATATGAACACGGTTTACACCATAAAATTAATGGCGATCCAGAATGAGGGCGAATAAGTTATTTGAAAAAATGAAGATTTCTTTGAATTCCTATCGGGCTTTCATAAGAGGTTAAAACCCTTTAACTTGAAGAAGAGGAATTGAAGGCTGAGTAAACGTTGAAGGCGAATGACAAATACTGGTTTAATTGTCTCAGTTTATGGAGAGGATTTAAACATGGATGATAAGGTGTTAGGTGAAGAAACAAAGAAGACGGTGTTAACTGCCCAAAAAAATGAAATTATGGAACATTTTATTTACGATAAACTGTCCCATTCAATAAAAAATCCCCATAATAAGGAGATTCTAAAACGCATCTCAAAAGATGAACTGAAACACTACAATTCTTGGAAAGAATACACCCATGAAGATGTAAAGCCAAATAAGCTGAAGATATGGATGTACTTTCTAATTTCAAGAATGCTTGGAATAACCTTTGGAATAAAGTTAATGGAGCGAGGCGAAGAAAAAGCCCAGATAACGTATGAAAAAATCTCCAAGTTTTTGCCTAGTGCCAAGAGTATCGTAGAAGACGAGGATGAACACGAAAAACAGCTCATAAATTTAATAGATGAGGAGCGGCTAAGATATATCGGTTCTATGGTTCTCGGCTTAAATGATGCACTTGTGGAGCTCACTGGCGCACTTGCGGGGTTAACCTTCGCCCTCCAAAACACACGCCTAATCGCAATGGCAGGCTTAATCACTGGAACCGCTGCATCCTTATCCATGGCTTCCTCGGAGTATCTTTCAACCAAGTCGGAAGGCGCAAAAAACCCTTTAAGGGCATCGGTTTACACTGGCTCAGCCTATGTTCTCACAGTTTTATTTCTAATCTTTCCCTATCTGCTTTTCACAAACTTTTATTTTTGCCTAGCCTTCACGATTCTAAATGCGATTATAGTGATTTTCATATTCACATTTTATGTTTCTATCGCCAAAGATGTTCCCTTCAAAAAGAGGTTTTTGGAAATGACAATGATAAGCCTCGGAATAGCAGCCTTAACCTTTGGCATAGGATTCATCATAAGAATATTACTGAATATAGATATATAGAACAATAGTTATATAATGCTCTCTAGTAGGCGAGTAATATCCCTTAAGAAGGCTCGAGCTATGAAGGTGACGTTACTGACAGCGCTAGGCTAAAAGGACTTTTCGCTATGCGAAGGCTTAAAAATGCTGGGAGCGAAAATTTAGACGATTAGAGGAGAAGATAGTGGATGGAAGCAGGTAATTTTTATGTTCTGCCAAAACTTCCTTATGGATACAAGGATTTAGAGCCGCATATGTCTGAAGAACAATTAAGGATACATCACAGCAAGCATCATCAGGCATATGTTAATGGTGCGAATGCCATACTTCAGAGGCTCGACAAGGCACGGAAAGAAGGCGCTGATATTGATATTAAATCTACTTTGAAAGAGCTTTCTTTCAACATAGGCGGGCATGTTCTGCACTCCTTGTTCTGGGATAATTTAGCGCCCGCAGGCAAGGGTGGAGGAATACCAAGAGGAATTTTAGGCGACGCTATAGAGAAGGAGTTCGGGAGCTTTGAAAGGTTCAAAAAGGAATTCTCTCAAGCTGCCATTAGCGTAGAAGGCTCTGGATGGGCAGCATTAGCCTTCTGCGACCAGACTAAAAGACCGATAATAATGCAGATAGAGAAGCATAACACCAACGTTTACCCCACGTTCAGAATCATAATGGTTCTCGACGTGTTCGAGCATGCGTATTACATTGATTACAAGAACGAAAGAGCCAAATTCGTCGACGCATTCTGGAACATCGCCAATTGGAATGAAGTGAACAAAAGGCTCAAAGAATTACTGTAGATACTCCGAATTTAATTCATCTTAATCAGAGCGTAATTACACAAGTTATTTTTTAACGCTTACTTCGAGGCCGTCTTTACCCACGGGCACATATCTGCTCTCATACTTTTCTGAGTGTCTTACATAGTCCAAGTAGTCTCTCATCTCATCTGCGAAGATGCCAGCGTTGTCCGCAACTAAAACGCTTCCTTTATGAAGTTTATCTTCAACCAGTTTTAGATAGTCCATGTATTCCCTCTTGTCGGCGTCGATGAAGACCAAGTCGAATTCGCCTTCAAGCCTTGGAAGAATCTCTATGGCATCTCCAACCAAGACATCCACCTTTGGCTTTATTTGGGCTTTCCTAATGTTCTCCTCAGCCATGGCTGCCTCGTCAGCGTGAATTTCAATTGTAATTATATGAGCGTCGCTTTCCAGTTCTTTTCCCATTAAAATAGCCGAGTAGCCTATAAGTGTCCCAATCTCCAGAATACGCTTAGGCTTAATTCTGCGAACAATTTCCACCAGAACCTCACCCTTACGTGGTCCCACTATAGGAAGAAAATTCCGCTCAGTCATCTTCTCTATGTCCCTCAAAACTCTATCCGCTTTACTAGACAATTCTCGTGATCAGCCAGTGCGATTCTTATCCCGAACTCAAATGTTTCGGTCACTTTTAATGTTTCGCCTTTATGTTCTTCATGGCGTCAATGGCTCAAACGTTTTTAACGTTAAAATGTTGGGAGCGGATGGATTTAGAGGCATGGGAAGCATTGGGACTTGGGGCTCTTCATGTAAGGACGTTGTTGCATTTTTTACGCTGGAGGTCAGGGTTGCCACGAGTCCTAGTTTGTGGATTCGTTCGGCACACTTGAGATAGCTCTCTATTGAGCTTAGTATCCCCTTAGGTCGGATTGTGAATAACTCTATGCCTACTAGCGGCATTTGGGCGAAGGCATTATTTATTGTGTTGTTGTCCAGGATTCGATCCATTATTTCTAGTAGGCTCACAGGCGCTGATGGAATATCTTCCGCCATTATCACTTACCGCACATATGTTCTACAAAGATACATTTATAATCTTTTCCATAATGAAAGCCGCATTAACACATTGAAGTCAATAAGGAACGTGCAACGTGACTCAGGCATGCATCATCGAAATCTGACCACTCGACTTCAGAAATAAACTTTAATAAAGATCCGAGACACGGTGCTCTCATAGAGGAGAATCAACGTGCGGAAGGTTGCCTTCATAACTTTGCTATGTGAAGACTGCGACGAGGAGGCAGATGCGGAGATAAATAGAATCTCTAACATTTTTAAGCGACTTAAGAAATGGAAACATGAAAAAACAACAGTGCTATCTGAATATTAGCCTCTTTCACAAAATACTCGCAAATTTTGTTTAGAACGGTTTACTGGATGTCTGACGGATATTTTAACGCGGCTTCCCGAATTACGCTTTCCACGACTTGTCTCGCCTGCTCAGCGTACAAGGCGAAAGAACTGGCAAATCTAAATTCACAATATTTGTAGCCCTTGGAGGCGCATTTCGTCTCAACGGCTGTGATGTTTTTCTTTTCAAAGAGTTTAGAAAGGAAGCCTGACAAGAATCCTCTAAGGAAGTGGCAACCAAGCCGACTGCCCTCATTAGCCAATGTTTCAAATGAATCGAAGATTAGAACCCTTCCTGAACCCCTTGCGTAGTCAATGTCCCGAAAGGATATTTTTCCCCATTTCTCCTCGCTTTTCAATTTAGAAAGAAGCCTAAGCACCTCTTCCTTTCTCCTAGTTTTCTCCATTATTTTTTCGCATAAGCATTTACCGCATTTTCTAGCCGTCTCATATAGGATTACCGATGCGGCGGATGGAGAGAAAATTTCCTCTAAGGCTGACTTAAAAACGCTAAATGTTTCAAACCCTAGCCATATGCCCCCGCTGGTCAATACTCCCTCAGATGCAATATTGTAGGTGTCATCTCTGCCTGGTCTAGATCGTCTTCTAGTGGAAATGAGGGTTTGGTGCTTGCTTTCTTCGCCGGCCATTCTTACCAGTGTATATTTGTTTTACGTAGATACACTTTATAAGTTTTATCTAACCGCAAAAGAAAATGGTATTATAAAAGAAATCAGAATAGGCTATACTCATCAATGATTTAAGGGAATACATTTTAGGTGTTTAAGCATGACGTAGTTATTCAATGAATTTCCTTGTAATCGCATTTGATTATTGTCTTCGTGATGCCCGAAACTGCGTCGTCTAGCCCACGCCTAATCCGCTCTATCTTCCTATAATATTCCTTTCCACAGTACCACTTGTCGCCTTCACAATCAACCTTTAAATGCTTACAGCCTACGCAGACGTACACGACTTCCCGCCTTCTGACCACTGTCCCAATATTCAGACCATTAATTTGTATTAGTTTTCTGTATAACATTTATGAATTAAAAATACAGATTCACAGTTAATTTTCCGCGTTCTCAGTTTTACGATTCTCGTAATAGTCGCTTCCATGATCACTTCCGCTTTCTGAAGAACATTATTCCGTCTTTTTGGCAATGGTATTCAAAGCCTACTTCAAGCAATGCTGGGATTTCATCTGCGTCTTTGATTGCTTTTCTTCAAAGCATTTTTCACATAGGAAACCGTCCACAAGCCGAGTCTGTTCTCCGCAACCTAAACATTTGCTTCTTTCCTGGGGGCTTAACGTTTATTGGTTTAGACTTCTTTAGGGCTAAGGCTTTCTCAATGTAGTCATGTAGCTCGCATTTGAGTTTGTATCCTTTGCCATTTACGAGGCATCCGCAACTTAGTTTCTTCATATTCAACAATTTCCCTGTACCCAAATATATATGGTTTGTGGATAATTGTGTATGAAAGTGGATAGAAACTAAAAAGGAAGCGAACATAAACATGAAAGAGGAAGAAATGGCGAAAATACGCATTTACGCAACAATCCGGGAAGACTTAGTTAAATGGATTGATAAGGAAGTGGAAAAACTAAGGTTTGCTAACCGCAGCCACGCATTAGAATATGCCATACAAAAACTCATAGAGGAAGAACAAAAAAGAAAATAGGCTTTCAGATTTAATTTCAATAGAAAAAAGGGGATTTTGCGGGAGACATCTCCATAGCCTACGGAAATACAGATTCAAAGTTCATTTTCGCTGTCTCATTAACAATCCTAACTTTTCCATTTGGCCCAAGCTAAAAGTCAGCGGAGTAGCTGTTTGAAACCAGAGAGTAACAAACTAATTCTAAAATAACACCAATAAGAGAAGGCATTAACATTGAAATTAGATATTCCACCCAGCAAAGGTTACTTCGGAAGATATCTTCAGAATCTAATGAAGATTCGATGTATTTTCTTGCTTAAATCCTGCTAAATTTAGTGTTAGAGATTAATATTAGTGAAAGATTCTAAGTTCTATTGGAGAGATTTCAATGCGATTAGTTAACAAAGTAGCCATAGTGACTGGAGCTGGATCAGGCATAGGGCGAGCCACGGCCAATCTCTTTGCTAAAGAAGGAGCAAAAGTTATAGTCGCAGATGTTAATCCAAATTCAGGAAGAGAAACAGTTGAGGAGATTTCAAAGAACGGAGGAACAGCAATTCAAGTGATAGTCGATGTTTCTCGCGCCGATGAAGTAGAGGAAATGATCGAAAAGTGCGTAGATAATTTTGGGAAAATCGATGTGCTTTTTAACAATGCTGGGATTGAAGGCCCGAAGGGATTACTCTGGAAAGTAAAAGAGGACGATTGGAACCGCGTCATGGACGTAAATTTGAAGGGCATCTATTTAGGAATGCAAATATGCCATTCCCCACATGGAGAAAACTAAAGGTTCAATAATAAACACAGCGTCAGAATTA
>JBBIVD010000002.1:11020-25653 GCA_037439925.1 Candidatus Bathyarchaeota archaeon | reverse complement strand
GCTTTAGCGCTCGTTGCGTCTGTTACGCCTTCTTCGACGACTCTGGCTTTCATAGGGCTCGGCCTCACATTCTGGGGAGCCCTTTTCCTCTTCACCCGACCCATCAAATTCGTGAGAGGCACCCTCCTAGACCACACGGCAATCTCATCATACAAAACCATAGACAGAATAGTGGAGAACCTAAAATACAAGGGAAAACCCATTCACATACCGCCCTACCCCAAAAAAGCTTATCTCCCAGAATACCTAAAGGGACTAAAAGAAATGATTGTTTTCATTCCAGCCAAAGACTCTACCATCATGCCCACTATAGAAGAAATGGCTAAAAAGCAGTTTCAGCTTCCAAATCCAGAAGGAATATGCGTTGCGTCTCCTGGCGCTGGACTTGTAGAACTTCTCGAAAAGGAATTGAGACTTGAATTCACCGAAATCGACCTAGACAGACTTTACGATAGTCTCCCAACGGTTATTGTAAGAGACCTAGAATTAGCCAGAGAATTCGAAATAAATTCTGAAAACAACCTTATTCATGTCAAAATAGTCGATTCAGCCTATAAGGGACTCTACTCCAGCGAACATGGATTAAAGAGCGTTCGATCCATCGGATGCCCATTAACAAGCGCCATCGCATGCGCTTTGGCTAAGACAACGGGAAAAATGGTGACCATTGCAAAGGGCACAGCATCTCCAGATTTGCAGACAATCAACATATGGTATCAAATCCTAGAAGGCTGATTCAGTGAATTTCCCACTCTCCCTATTCGACGTCGGACTCTGGATAGCCGTTACCGCAATTATACTACTCATAACCTCGGAACTAATATCCCCATACTCAGAGCAACTCGGAGACTTCGTAATCGACAAGACCCGCCTAAGATTAGTTGCGCTCCTACTAGGAGCATCATTCATGGTCGTAGTTCTGCTACGGGCAATTGCACCACCATAAACATTCCAATACTGCTTTACTTCCTCCTATTCAACAAACAATGCTCACTTAAAATGAAGGAAATGCCATGGACAGTTCGTATAGAAAATTAATCAAATTCTTCTGTATGTGGATACCATAGTGATTTATTAATTACTGATCATACTCTTACATCAATAATAAAACGAGTGAAAAACATGAAGAAATTTAGGCTTATACCATTAACGCTTGCTTTATTAAGCATAGGAATGATTGTCTCCATCGGCGTCGTCTACGCTCCTTGGGAAACCCTAGAGACGGGTTACGCCGTAACTACGGACCATCACGGAGTCGACGTCCTTCCAGGCACTCCAGTGACCGTTATAGCAGGAACCCTCGACCCTGAAGTAGTAAACGTTACATTTAGGTGGCATATGCCAAATGAAACGGTGCGCTGGGAGGTTACTAAATCAGTTGCGTCAAATGAAACAAAAGGGAAATGGAACAACGGCACAGAGGCTTTAATCTACTATGCTAACGACACCCAGATTCCAGACGTATTTGGTGACTGGGGAATTCAAGCCTTCTTCCGAGGGGCAAGTGGAACAGAAAAAGCCAACGTAACCTGTAATAAATATTAAAGCAGAGTCAATCAACTTAACACCAGAAGTACCGTTAGGCACGATAGCGGTAATAATTAGCATGCTTGCGGCGCTAAGCGTCTTCGCATTAAAAAAGAGGATCCGAAGCAGCACCAATTAGAATCAATAGCATAATTGCCTTAAAGTCTAAGAGAGCCAACGAAACCCTTAAGCAAAAAAGGAACAAAGTTCCAGAAAAACTAAATATAAGAATAATACAAAAATGTCCAAAAGGACAGAAATGCAAAGTTTTCCAAAGAGAACAACCTTGACATTAACGCTAGCCATCATCGCAGTTTTGGTCATCGGCAATGAACTGGCACTACAAACAACTAAAATTGTTATCCGCAACGTAGGAACCATCAAGACCCTTGGCGTTGGAGTTTACAGAGACGAAAACTGCACAAATATCCTAACTTCATTTGATTGGGGCATAATCGGACCTGGATCAGTAAAAAACGACACGGCCTACGTAAGAAACGAAGGCAACGCAGAAGCGAAATTCTTCCTAGAGACGACGAACTGGGATCCGCCCGAAGCCTCAAAATACATAACTCTCAGCTGGGACTACGTTAACCAAACGATAAGTCCAAACGAAGCCGTTCAGGTGACATTCACTCTAACGGTAGCCGCAAACATAACCGGAATAACAAACTTTAACTTCGACATCATTATTGGAAGCAGTTAAAAGCCAAAGTTGACAAGTGAACATTCCATGTTTGCAGTTGGACACCTCGCCCTAGGCTATATAACCGGAAAAACGTCGTCTAAGCTTTTAAACGTGAAGGCAAATGTCCCTTTGCTTTTTTTAGCATCCATCATATCTGATGTCGACATTCTGATTCTAGGCTTAAGACATCGAGGGCCAACCCATTCCTTAATCATGTTCTTACTTCTCCTCTTCCCTGCTTTGATGGTCTACGGTAAAATGGTTGTGCCTTACTTCGTAGCTGCAGTCCAGCATTCTCTTTTAGGCGACTGCCTAACAGGCGGAGGCACACAGCTCTTCTGGCCCATCAACTCAAACTGGTACGGCATAGAAATCGAAATGATGAGCCTCACTAACGTTGTCTTGGAGTGGACGGTTTTCCTAATCTCTATAACGCTAATGGTGAAAACAAAAGACATATGGACACTTTTTCAGCATCACCCATCAAACTTAATGCTGACCATTCCGGTCCTTACTCTCGTTCTTCCAGCTTTGCTAAGCTTTCCCCTAGCCGTTCCATTAGAACTCATAATTCCTCACATTGTCTATTTAACGCTCTTAGGCGTCTCCGCCCTCATCGACATAAGCTGCCTCCTTAAGAGCATTTGGACCAAGTGAAAAACTTCGAACAACATCCTCAATTATGCGATACGCAATGATTATCAGCCGTCTATACTGCCAACTTAGAACTTGGCGGACGGCGATACTTAGTGTACTTACTTTTAATTTATCGAGTTTCTATTCTTAAAACGGAACTCTGCTTTCTCAAAAGTTTTACCTTTTAAAAATATGTAGAAAGCACTTCGACGCTGTTTCGGCTTTAAATTCGAAGAGTGTTCTCGGATTATCCGGTTCCAGTTATGATGATGTCAAAGCTAAAGTCTGTTACATTTTGAATGCTGAAAGACACGTCTAAGGTTAGTGTGACAGGAATGGCTCCGTTTGGACTTATCGTTTGGTTAACGTAGTCCCAGCTGAGAATCATGTAATTTTCTTCCTGAATGCTTGTGGGGTTCCAGTTCGTTGTATTAAGGCTTAAAGTTACGGGCGCATTCCCTTCATTTTTGATGTAAACCGAAATATTCTTTGATGATCCTGGCTCGAGGAACCCCCAGTCAATTGATGAAACCCGATTAGTGCAGCCACTGTCCCAGAAAACTCCAACTCCAATGCCTTTAACTGTTCCAGCGCTGCTAATAATCCTTGAGCGATTTAGTGATCCCCCGGTGATTGCGGTTAAGAATAAGACTGAAGCGGCTACGGCTACGATGGACATGAAGGCGAGGATAATGAAAATCCATTTTTCTCTTTCATACGACTGAGTTGAAGCCATGTTTCCGCCTCAGACGTATCCAAAATGGATATATTGCCTTTAAATAAAAGACTTATTAAAGGGAAATATAGATCAATCATAACATGTTAATAATAACGATTACAGAATTCTTTTGCTCTCTAAGCATATAGCAAACAAACCATCTCTCAGTCATTCTGCCAGCATAAAAGAAAAGGTTGGCGACTGACGATAACTAGCGTGGAGCATCCAACGAGAAGCTCCTCAGTTATGTCTTTCCCCTTGACCACCATTTAACGAGTTGCGTCAACCCTTCTTTAATGCCGATTTTAGGTTCGTACCCCAAAATTTTCTTAGCCTTACTTATGTCAGCGTAATTATGCCTAATGTCGCCTGGTCGCGGATCCGCATGCACAACTTTAAGCTCCGTTTTGCCCATGACTTCTTGGAGTAACTTTGCCAACTGATTTATTGTTGTGGCTACGCCAGTTGCGATGTTGAATGTTTGGCCTGCCGCGTTTTCCCTTTCTAGGGCTAGTATGTTGGCTTCGATTACGTCTTGAACGTTTATGAAGTCTCTCGTTTGTTCGCCGTCACCGTAAATTATTGGTGGCTGATCGTCTAAAAGTCGGTTTATGAATATGGTTATTACTCCACTGTAGGGGTTATACGCTTGCCTTGGACCGTACACGTTGAAGTAGCGTAGGCAAACGGTTTCGAGCCCATACACCCTATAGAAGGCATTAACGTAGCCTTCCGCCGCCAGTTTAGAGGCTCCATAGGGCGAAATAGGCTGGGGAACCGAATCCTCTTTTATTGGTAGTTTTTCGGTGTCTCCGTAAACTGCTGTGGACGAGCTGTAAATGAAACGTTTCACATTCGAGTTTAAGCAGGCTTTAAGGACGTTTAGGGTTCCTCCGACGTTTACATCATTTGTGCCCATGGGGTCTTCGATTGAAAAGGGCACGCTCACAATTGCGGCCTCATGGAAGACGGCGTCTACGCCTTTAACCGCTTCCTTCACCAAATTGAAATTACGAATGTCGCCTTGAATAAAATGGAATTCTTTTTCGCTTTTGTGGCGGGCAATGTTTTGCATTTTCCCTGTGGAGAGGTTGTCTATTACAGTGACTTCGCAGCCCTCTTTTAGGAGCCTGTCGACGATGTGACTGCCGATGAAACCCGCCCCACCAGTTACGAGAACCTTGGAATATTCGCCTGCCATGTTAGAAACTCTCCTTTAAAGCCCTACCCTATTTTGCAATGTTAACCATTAAAAGGCTTTAGACCTCTTTAATTACTAGGGAACTAGTTCTGCGGCGCAGTGCCACAGTCGAACTTATTGGAATTTCGTTAGGCTAGCTCTTTATATACATTTAAGGTTTTTTCAGCGATTTCGTCCCAGCTGAAGGCTTTTTCTACTGCGTATCTTCCGTTTCTACCCATCCATCTGGCTTTCTCGAAATTTGAGAAAATGTTTTTTATTCCCCATGCTATTGACTCAGGGTATTTATAGACTCTTAGCCCGGTGACGTCGTGCCACACTATTTCTCCTGCTCCTGTTTCGTGCGTGGCGATTACGGGTTTACTGGCGGCCCATGCTTCTAGGACTACGATGCCGAAGGGCTCGTTTCGGCTTGGAACCACAACGCAGTCGCAGGCTTTTAACAAATTGATTTTCTGTTGCTCAGGTATGTAGCCAGTGAACCTTATGGCGTAGTCTATGTTTAGTTGTCTTGCCCTATGTTCTAGGTAGTGCTTCATGTCTCCGTCGCCGACGAAAACGAATTTTGCATGTCCATAATCTTTTAGAACATGTGGTATTGCCTCTATGAGGAGGTCGGGACCCTTTTGATAAGTTATTCTTCCTACGAAAAGCACCATGGGATCCATGGGTCCCATTCCGTAATATTTCTTTACGTCATGCCAAGGGTCCAAGTAGCCATTAAATTTGTGGAACGATATTCCATTGTAGACCACTCTCATTTTCCAGTCTGGAACTCTGTGTATCCATTCTGTTTCCTGTTTCATGGTGTAGGAGCATGTTATAACTCTGTCAGCGATGTACGTGCCGTACCATTCTACGCCTTTTATGTGCTCCGACTTGCCGCCGTTGAAGGCATTTCCATCCCTTCCATATTGATTAGAATGTAGAGTGAAGAACGTTTTCTCGTTTCTTGCCTTCTTTATCTCGTCTAGGGCGTTGACGACGTGCCAATCATGCCCATGAATAATATCGAAATTTCCAAACGCCTTTTCGGCTTCAAAGAAATGATAAGCCATCGATCTGCTCATATTGACCATTTCTTGGGGAAAATCCGAATCGAAGTCGAAGGGGCAACGATGATAATGAACGCCATCTATGACTTCATACGTACTTTGATTTTGTCCTATTCGAGTGAAAACGTGAACCTCATGTCCCCTTCTTTCTAGGGCTGCGGCTAACTCAGTGACGTGGACTGCCAGCCCTCCCACGGGGATGGAATGCAAGGATTCCCAGGAAAATAATCCGATTCTCATTTTTTTCAGCTTAAAAGATCTGTATCAAATTTCTGTATAACAATTATGAATGGGCAGTATAGATTACAAATCTATCCGCTCAGCACAGACTGTCCCATGGGATTTAGAGGGCTTTGAATGTCTCGAACCAACGTTCGTATAGTGGCAATGTGTCCTGGGAAACGCTCGGCTTCCTTTCTTCTAGGATTTGCAGAAAGTCTTCCATAGATAAGGGTCTAGGCTGCGCTTGTTTGTTGTTCGCTTGACCGGATTCGAAAAGCTCTCTGATAACCTTAATTTGGGCTGATTGACATATGTCGCGTATGTCACTTCCTGAAAATCCCTCAGTGCGCTTAGCTAACTCGATGAAATCCACATCGTCCGCTAATTTCATGTGCTCAGTGTAGAGCCTAAGCATTTTTAGGCGTGCATGGTGATCAGGCGGAGGAACGAGGATTCGCTTTTGGAATCTTCTTATGAAGGGCCAGTCTAAGACCCAAGGCTTGTTTGTGGAACCGATCACGTAAACATGGATGTTTTTCCCCTTATCCATGATTCCGTCCATTTCCTTGAGAAATTGGTTGCGCACTCTAGCTTCTCCTCCGACTTCCATTGAACGCATTCCCATCAACGAATCTAACTCATCGATGAATATGATGGCTGGATGCCCTTCTTGAGCAGAGTTCCTAGCCGAAGCGAAAAGTCTTGCAACGTTTTGTTCAGCTTCCCCTAGCCACTTAGACATAACTGATGCTGCATCCACGGATATGAAGGTTGCATCGACCTCGGTTGCTACGGCAGCGGCCAACAGCGTCTTTCCGCATCCAGGCGGACCGAAAAGAAGGATGCCTCTAGGCCAGCCTAAGGAGAAAAGGTCTGGCCTCTGAACAGGATAAACGATGGCGTCTTGGACAGCCCTTTTTGCGTCATCGACGCCTATGACCTCATCCCATTTCACATTTGGCTTTTCTTTGAGCACGAGTTCATCGTAGCTTGTTTTCTTTTCTTCGGGAAGAGATGGCGAAGGCCTCGCTTCGAGCTGCTGGTACTCAACAGGGCGAACATCACCCTGCAGCATTAGTATTCTTTCTCGGTATGCCATAGCTCTCTGTATATATACTTTGTTTAAGCTGTATTCAGGATGTAGCTGAACAAGTTTTAGGAGTGTTTCCACGGCCCTTTGATACGTGGTTATAGCCATTCCTCGTGCGCCCTGCTTGTCCAGCCTGATGGCTTCGCACGCATAGTTGGTGGCTGCCTTTTCAAGTTCTTCAGCAGCACTCATGGTCGATCACTGCTCGACCTTCACCATTTCCTTAGGCTTGGCATTTTTGCGTTGGTGTTGGGTATATAAGGAGGCTTCGAAACCTTTACCCCCCGTTTCTTCGGCGACCCCGATTGCTGGGTGCTCTACTATGGGAGACTGTTGAACAATGAGGGAAACTCGTCTCGATTTAACGTCTTCATATGAAACGTAGCTTTCTGTTAAGTGTTCTGTTTGTTCGCTAACTCCAGAGGAGCTTGCTGCCAAAGCGACGAGTTGCCTCACTTTTTCTGCGGATTTGCCTCCTTCTTGAATAACGGGTTTGGGTGGTTCCGGAAGCCTCTTCTTCAGCATTTCTTCTGCGAAGGATGCGACTTCCTTAAGTATTTCCTCGCTGCCCTCAACTTTAACTTCGGCTGGCGTAATCAGCGGCTTATGATCCATAGTAGTCGTAGCCAAAGTTTCAGTTATAGTATTATTCATGTTATCTAGTTCAAGCGTGACTTCGGGCATTAGGGCGGTTAATCGCTTTGCGACGCCTCGAATGGTTTCGAGCACTGGATTAAGGTCTTTAATGAGGTCTCCTAAATCTTTTAGCGTCTCAAGCCTTATGATAACTTGCTCTATGGCAAGTTGACTCCGCGTAATGGTATATATCATTCTTCTGATTTCAACGATTTCGTTGGCGTAAATCATCGCTCGCTCTTTTTGCCCGTTTTTAATCGCCGACGCACAAGTGCTAAACAAAGTCTCGCTTCTATTTTTTAATCTAGCAGTGGCAAGCTCTAGGTTTCCTTGCTGAGCCTGCAGTCTACGCATTGTAGTATAAATAAGATCGCTGAGTGGCGGATCGCGTCTAAACGGGTTCTTAAACATATAGTCCGCCACCCTCGCCAGCTTTGAGTTTTCTACTTCACTCTTCTCTTACGTGGACCCAGGGGAAAGCCTTTGGAGAGGAAATTTGCCCACTTTGAGATTCCTTTCAGCTTATTAGTAGCTCTGAGATTGTTGGGATTCTGTTTCTGGCAATCCTGTCTTTGGTGCTGTTATGCTTGGCAGTTCTGGGAATCTTTCCTTCATCCTCTGTTCTGCAACTGTGGCTGCTTCCGCTAGGATTTTCTGGGCGTCTTCATTTGCTGCCTCGAAGTTCAGCGTCATGCCCGTGGTTTGGCCTGCGTCAATTATTATTCCACTGAGCATTGTTCCTACTGCGCCTAATTCTCTTTCAGCTTGAGGTAGGATTTGGGACACTCCTGCTCTAACGTTTCTTAGGACGCTCATGGCGGGCGTTAAGGTAACGACTATGTCGCCGAGTTCAGTGACCGTCTTTAGCCTCAGTACAACTTGCTCCAGGGCAAGCTTGGAATACATTATGAACTCTTCCATCTTTCGTATTTCAGCGAGTTCGTTGGCGAGGATATTAGCACGTTGCATATCATGTTTCTGGTAGGCGTTCACGATTTTTGCGAATATTGCTTTGTCACGTTCTGAAAATCGTTCTTCAGCTTTATCGAGCCTCTGAATTTGCAGTTCAACTCGGTTTATGGCTTGATCGATTCGCGGTTTTAGCGGTCTCGGAGGACGCACTGCCTCTCTTACTCTAGTGGATAATGATGGAGGTTCCTCTTCTAATCCTTCTCCCCATCTTTTAGCAAATTTTGTTGACAAATTACATCCCTTCGGTTGAACTGCGAACCTTTCAATATTTTTACATTTCTAATATGTAGGAAAATATCTGAGCCTATAGGAAAGTGTATATTTTGTTTTCTTTGTGTCTTAAAAATTGATTTTCTTATGCAAAAATAGAGATTCACTTGGGCTTAGTAAACAAAATCATGTCGGTAAAGTTCAAAAGTTTTAGAAGCCCTACTAGAAGGTCAAGGTGACTGGAATGGGTGCGAGATTTAGAGTGATGGGCTTCTTCGCCCTGCTCGGTTTCATAGGTGGAGTAATAGCGAACCTCACGTCTGGGCTGGTCATCCCAAAGCTGCTAGAGCTGTTTCCGCAACTTCTCAAGGCAGAGTGGCTCCTCTGGGGCTTCGCTGGAGCCATATTAGCAATGGCAATTCCAGTAGTATGGGCTTACGTCTCCTCACCAAGAGAATAGCATTTTCACAGATTCTAGGGACTCCCACCAAGACCGAGGTATTCGTGACTCGAAGTAGATGTTTTTCTTTAGAAGTAGTTACTTATGTCTAGCATTCAGGATACGGCAACATAAATTTTCTTGTTGTCTAGTGTGCGTTCATGCCATTTTGCTTTGAGTTCAGATCGTTCCTTGTGAATGTAAACCTTCTTTGCTCGAACGAGTTCAGCCATTTCGGTTAGGTAGGGCTCCAGTAACTTTGAGCCTTCAGGGTCCAGTTCCGCTATGTGAACAGCTTCTAGTATGTCGGTTGGCATGAATCCCAGCTCTTTTCTGAGGGCTTGAACACGGCGAGCTATGTCTCGCATCAGTCCCTCGCCCAGTAAAGTTTCACTTCGATGCATGTCGAGCAGGACGTGCAGACTGTTGCCAGAGGCTGACGCCCATCTTTTTAACGTGTCTGGACCTATTTCAGGAAGCTCTTCGAGGTATTTCACTTTTTTCACGTTTGCGAGTTCGAGGAACACTTCCTCTAAGCCTTTCAAGGTTTTGCGCAACTGTTCAGGCGCCACTATTCTGGCTTCTTGCAGGGGCCATCGGCGCTTCAAACCAGCGGACTGACGGGCAGAATAAACCAGCGAAACGCATTGCAGAAGGATTTCAAATTCCCGCTCTAAGGCTTCGTCGCGGAGGGTTTCTTCGGGCGTCGGCCATTTTTCGAAGTTCACTGATTCGGGCAGAGTTTTGTCTAATTCTCTGTAGACTTTTTGGTGCATGGCTTCGCTTAGGTAGGGGGTTACGGGATTGAACAAGAGAATGAGCATTCTTAGTGTGCGCCATAGGGTGGCGTAGACGGCTAGTCTGCGGTTTAAGGTTTCTGGATCATCGCTCCACAGGTCCCTTCGAACCATGGGAACGTAGTCTCTGCTTAACACGTTTACAACGAATTCCTCTAAGGCTGATAGGGCTTCATCGAATTTGCATTTTTCGAATTTTTCAGTGACCCCCATAATTGTGCCCTGCAACTTGGATAGGAGCCAGCGGTCTGGCGGCTTTAAGGCTTTGTTTTTTTCAGCCCACTGGAGCGTGTGTTCCTTAGGGTTGAAGTTGTCGTATTCGGCGTTCTGCATGAAGAATCTATGCATATGGTAAAGCGTGCTTAGAACTTGGTAGGGACGCCTTCTCAATTCATTAACGTCGAAGTTCATGCTGTCCGTGGGAGAACACTTCCATAACAAGTAGAATCTCGAAACGTCCGCCGAATGGCTCTGAAGGAATGAGTTAGTCTCTATCACGTTTCCGAGGCTTTTACTTAGTTTTCTTCCCTTCTCATCTAGGACATGCCCCTGGAATAAGAAGGCTTTGTATGGGGATTCGGGTTTCCCAGTTAATATTACGTGTTCGAGAAGTAGGGAGTTCGCCCAACCTCGAGTCTGATCTATAGCTTCAGTTAGGAAAGCCACAGGCACATATTTCTCGAATTCCTCATCTGTAAAGCTGGCGTAAGGAGAGGCGCCGCTGTTATGCCAAGTGTCGAGAACATAGGGCTCCCTCTTCATTTCGCCGCCGCACTTATCGCATTTAAATGTTATGCGGTCCACCCAAGGTTTATGCAGCTCAAAGGCTTCAGGATTCGGCTTCTCCAAAGCCTTTTCGAACAGTTCCTTTTTGCTAGCCACTAGAACCTTTTGTCCGCATTTTTGGCACATCCATATAGGCAGGGGTGCGCCCCAAACTCTCTCTCGGGATATGCACCAAGGCTTCCCTTCTTTTAGGAAGGCTAAGAAACGATGCTTGGGTCCTTCATAAAAGTATTCTACTTTTCCTGCGGCTTCAACGACCTTATCGTTTATGCGGTCTGTCCATAGGAAGTATTCTCTTCGTGCCAGCCAAATTAGCTTGTGGTGGGACCTCCAGCATGTGGGGTATTCGTGGCGGACTATCTTAACGGATACGAGTAGTCCTCTTTTTCGGAGTTCTTCGATTACCTTGGAGTCGGCGTCTCTGGCGAATATGCCTGCGAATTCTCCAGCTTCTTTCGTGAATCGGCATTCGTCGTCGAACGGAACGTAAATGGGCACTTTACGTTTCTGCGCTGCTTTAAAGTCGTCTTCTCCGTTGCCTGGCGAAAGGTGGACCACGCCTGTGGCAGTGGCAACGTCCACGAAGTCCTCGCATACTACGGTGTGGACAAGGGGGAGACTATCCATTTCGCCTTGTTTCGGAATCATGTCTTTGAACGGATAATCGTATTTTACGCCCTCCAAGTCTTTTCCAAGCACGGTTTCAAGAATCTCATAGTCTTTGATTTTGAGTTCTTGCATGACTGGTTCGACGCGTTCTTTCACGAGAATCCACGTTTCCTCGTTAACCCTAACTTTGGCGTATTCGGCTTGTGGATGAACCGCCAGCATCATGTCCGTTATTAAAGTGAAGGGCATAGTTGTCCAAACTAGGAAGTATTCGTTTTTTGTTCCGCTTACCTTAAATTTGAAGTGTAAGGACGGATCCTCGACTTCCTCGTAGCCTAAGCCGACTTCAGCATTGCTTAAGGATGTTTGGCAGTGGGGGCAATAGGCAACTACGTAGTAGCCTTCGCCCAGGAGGCTTTGTTCCCAAGCCCTTTTTAGGTACTGCCACTCTCGCTCAATGTAGTCGTCGAGGTATGTCCAGTAAGCCCTATCATAGTCCATGAATATGCCGAGTTTTTGGTCGGCGCCGAACCATTCTCGATAATATTTCATTATGGTCCTTTTGCATTCCTCTATGAACCTTTCTTCGCCCACACGCTCCAACAATTCCCTCTTGTTTTTTACGCCAAGCTCCCTCTCAACCTCAAGCTCAACGGGCAAGCCTTGACAGTCCCAGCCCGCGCGAAAAACAGTGTAAAAGCCCTGCATAGCCTTAAAACGGTAACGCAAATCCTTCATTACTCGTCCTCTGGCGTGGCCAACATGAGGAACGCCATTAAGGGTAGGCGGACCTTCCACATAGCCTAAAACGCCTATGTTAGACTTTTCTCTAATCTGCATAAGCCTTTGAGAAATTTTGTTTTTTCCCCAGAATTGGCGGACTTCTTTTTCAAGCTCAAGCGGGGTATAATCTAATGTGAGCCAAAGTCTAGATTCAGCCTTGGATTTGGCAGTCACCACTCATCTCTTACTCCCGCCGACACAGCATTCTAACACAGAAATATATAACCTTTACCTTCATTTTGACGACTTCTTAAGCGCCACAAACCTCTTTGCCTCCGAGGCCCTCATAAATGTTTGCGCCTACCTCCAATAGAGTGAAGTAATTGAAGTGGGTGTGGGAGTTGGGTCACACCTACGTTAAGGCGGGACTCCGCAATCCGAGCTTGCGGAAGTTTGAAAGCGTTAAATTGCTAGTTGATAGTGGTTCGACTTACACTTGGATATCGAAGGATGTTCTAGGGCAACTGGAAATTAAGCCTAAGGGCATTAGAAGATTTAAGACAATAGACGGCAGGCTTCTGGAAAGGTACATTGGCGAAACCATAGTTGAATGTATGGGTGAAACGGCTACAACAACGGTTGTCTTCGCTGAAGAAAGCGACGCCCAAGTTCTTGGAGTCCACGCCCTTGAAGGGCTCGGCCTAGAGGTGGACCCCATAACAAAGGAGTTAAGGAAAGCCGAAGCACTACTCGCCATATGACGAATTCCTATATTTATTTTAACCTTTTAAATCTTGATTTTTCTGCCTGTGAAGTCTCGTTTGTATGCGCCGAATTCTTCTTTAACCCTTCTTAATTCTTGGGAGGTGAGCACTGGTCCGTCTATGCATACTCTGAATTCGCCTATCATGCAGCTTCCGCATAGTCCCATGGAGCAACGCATTATGCGCTCTAAACTCGCTTGAAGGGGCATGTTATACTGTTCGGCTAGTTGAAAAGCTTTGAACATCATCTGCTCAGGACCACAGGTATAAACCATGTTGAATTTCTGTTTGGCTAATTCCTGTTCCATGGCGTCTGTGGCTAAGCCTTTCAAGCCGTAGCTTCCATCATCCGTCGTGGCAATAACTTTAGGGATGATACGCTTCATTTTGTCTAGGAACAAAAGTTCACTTCGGGTTTTGGCTCCAATTATGCACGTTACTTTATTTTCTGGTTTTGCGAGTTTTTGAGCTAGAAGCATGAGGGAAGCCATTCCAGTTCCTCCACCGACTATTAGCAGGTTTCCAGAAGCCAAAGTGAAACCTCGACCATAGGGACCCCGAATCCCAATGACATCGCCTTTCCTCAAATTGTAAAGTGCTTCGGAGGCTTCGCCGACCTTCTTAACTGTAACCGCTGATAGACCGTTAGCGTCTGCCTCAGAAAGGCTCATGGGAATTTCGTCTACGCCGGGAATCCAGACCATGAGGAACTGCCCAGGAGAAGCCCCAGAACAAGCCTTATCGTGAAAAGTGAAGGTTTTAATTGTGGGCGTTTCCGCCCTATCCTCCTCGATTTTCACGATTCTAGGCTTGTCAATATTTGTGGGATAAGCCGACAATTTCCTTCACGCTCCCATAGCCTTTCCTCTCTAAGTAGGCTCGAATTCCTTCCGTAATGTCCTTGAAAATGTCTAGTCCTTTAAGCGCAATTGCTGAGCCAAATTGAACGGCGGACGCTCCAGCTAACAGGAATTCCACGGCGTCCTCCCAACTGGTTATTCCTCCACATCCTACAACGGGAATCTCTACTGCTTTGGAAACCTCGTAAACGCATCGAACAGCCAAGGGCTTGATGGCTGGTCCAGATAAGCCACCGATTTTATTAGCTAAAATTGGTCTACATGTTTCGATGTCTATCGCCATAGCCCTAAAAGTGTTCACGCAAGTTAAGGCGTCAGCCCCAGCTTCTTCAGCTTTTTCCGCAACGGCTACTATGTCTGTCACGTTTGGGGTAAGCTTCACGAAAACGGGAATTTCCACGCTTTTCTTTACGGCTCCCACCACGCCGTAAGTCAAGTCTGGACTTTGACCGAAATCTGAAACTTCAGCGTGGGGACAGGAAACATTCAATTCGAGGGCGTCAGCCCCAGCCTTTTCCATTAACGATCCGACACGGGCGAACTCCCGCTTCGAAGCTCCGAATATACTGACAATCACGGGAACACATCCCTTCTTAGCGTCTTTTATCTCGTGCCTAAACTCTTCAGCGCCAGGATTGGGCAAACCCATGGCATTCAGAAAACCGCAACTGGTTTCCAGAAGCGAAGGATTAGCGTAGCC
>JBBIVD010000002.1:0-10976 GCA_037439925.1 Candidatus Bathyarchaeota archaeon | reverse complement strand
CGCCAGCTTCGGCTACACGCCTAAGGGATAAGCCAGTGACGCCGAGCACCCCAGCCGCCAAGATCAGAGGATTCCTCAATTTTAAACCAGCAACTTCAACGCTTAAATCCGCCTTGACCACGCTTAAAGCCACCTTCCAATGTGAAGCGTCAATTCTACGAACGTGAAATCCCCTTAAAAGCTTAACAGAGCGGAACGGCTGCTTTAAATCCCTTTTCACAACATAGAACCATACGAAAAGCATACTAACTTAATAGGGATAAGGTTACATGGGCATGGAGAATAGGGCGATGAAGGCAACTATTATAGAATGCGTGATGGGCGTCCTCGCCTTCGGAGAGAAAAACGAACTCGTCGACACAGTTCTGTTCCCGAAAAACCCGAAAGAAATAGCGGAAAGACTGGAAAAAATAGAAACAGGAAAAGTCATAGAAGAAGTGGCTAGCTTAATCGGAAAACTGCAAGAGAAAGGCTACGACACATTCACATTTGAACGCCAGGAAATAGCGAAAAACGTCCAACAAAAACTAGGCATAAACGTTGACGTGGCTAAGCCCTCAGAAGCAGGCGAAATACTCCGCGGAAACCTAGACAAATTCGCAAGGGACACAGGCTTCGTGAAACAGGCTGAGGAAATCCGCGAATGGATTCATAAGGTTTCCATGGAAATCACGAAACTACGAGTAAGGAAGGCAGCCGAGAAAAGAGACTTAACAGTAGCTCAAGCCATCCAAACAATCGACGATCTAGACAAAACTTTAAACCTTTTCATGGGCAGAATCCGCGAATGGTATGGACTCCATTTCCCAGAATTAGACCGCCTAATAGAAAAGCATGAAACATACTCCCGTCTAGTCGCCAATTTGGGAAGAAAGGAAAACTTCACTTCTGAAAACTTGGAAAAAGAAGGGTTGCCGAAAGCCAAAGCCGAGGAAATAGCCAAAGCAGCAATAACGTCCATGGGAGCCGAACTAGAAGACGAAGACCTAAACCAGATTCAAAACATGTGCAAAAACACGATGGAACTCCAAGACCTAAGACAGTCACTAGAAAAATATGTGAACTCCGCAATGGACGAAATCGCGCCGAACATCTCCGCATTAGCAGGTCCCCTCCTAGGAGCACGACTCATAGCCCTAGCAGGCGGACTAAAAAACTTAGCTAAAATGCCTGCGAGCACAATTCAAGTTTTAGGCGCCGAAAGAGCCCTGTTTAGGGCACTTAAAAGTGGAACACGCCCACCGAAACATGGAATAATCTTTCAACATCCATTCTTCCACGAGGCGAAACGATGGCAAAGAGGAAAAATAGCACGGGCACTAGCTGGAAAATTAGCCATAGCTGCAAGGATAGATGCCTTCAGCGGCAAGTACATGGGCGACGAACTTAAAGGAGACCTCGAAAAAAGAGTTAAGGAAATTCAAGAAAAATACGAAAAGCCCCCACTAAAAGTGGCTCCAACAAAAAAGCCATCGAGGAGAAGGGAACGTGGCCGTAAAAATTGAGCCCCACCAGAATTTTCCAGAAATCTATTGGGCAAACCTTGAAGATGGCTCTCGAAAACTGGCTACCAAAAGCCTTGCTCCTGGATTAGACGTCTATGGTGAACGGCTCATCAAGTATGGAGGCGAGGAATACAGAGTTTGGGACCCGTTTCGAAGTAAGTTTGCAGCCGCCATACTAAAAGGCTTAGGAAAGGTTCCGATTCAGCCGGGTCACAAGGTTTTGTATTTGGGAGCGGCTTCAGGAACGACTGCTAGCCACGTTTCGGACATCGTCGGAGAAAGTGGCCACGTTTACTGCATAGAGTTTGCAGCTCGATCAATACGAGAACTCGTCAACAAAGTTTGCGCTTTTCGCCCTAACATGTCGCCCATATTGGCGGATGCACGTTTTCCCGAACGCTATTCAACGCTTGTGGAGAAAGTGGACGACATCTACTGTGACATAGCTCAGCCCGAACAGGCTAAAATTTTAGCGGACAACGCCGACGCATTCCTTAAAGCTGGCGGATGGATTATGTTGGCAATAAAAGCGCGAAGCGTCGACGTTACAAAGAAGCCTTCGGAAGTCTATGAACAAGAAGTAAACGTCCTCAGAAGTCGTGGTCTCCAAATCGAAAACGCCATACACTTGGAACCTTATGACAAGGCGCACGCCATGATTGTGGCTCAGCGTTGATTGATATGGAAAGCTAAGTTTATATGGAACCCTTCTCCCATGGTCTGATTGACCGAGGGAAGCCAATGAATCGAGCGGAAATGCTTGACACCGCTGAAACTATATTGAGCAAAGCTGGCTTCCACTTTTCTGAAAGATGCGTTGCGAGGCCCAGTTGCTTCGACTTTGTAGCTCGAAGGGGAGAACAACTAGCGTTCCTTAAGGTGCTCGTCAACGTTGGAAGCATTTCTGACGAAGAAGCCTCGGAGCTCCGGAGGATTTCGAGGCATTTTTCCGCTACGCCGCTCATTATTGGCGACCAAACTCGTAATAAACCCCTGGAGGATGATACAATTTACACGCGTTACAACATTCATGCGATTACTCCGAAAACTTTTGGAAACGTGGTTTTTCTTCAGATGCACCCCCTCGTAGTGGCTGGACCTGGAGGATATTATGTTAACCTCGACGGAGAAGCCATTAGGAAAAAGAGGCAAGAATTGGGGCTTTCAGTTGGAAAATTAGCTGAGCTGATGGGGGTTTCAAGAAGGACAATTTACGGTTATGAGCGGGGCATGGCTAAGGCTTCGGTTTCCGCCGCCTACAACCTCGAGTGGATTTTGGGCGTCCCGGTAGCCCGTCCCGTAGACCCGCTTCAAGCCGTGACTCACAGAAAGAGCTTCTTCGCTAAGGCTAAGCACATGATCGTCGGAAACCGCCTTCTGCAAGCGGTTCTCGGAAAACTCAGCCAATTCAACTTTAAGGTGGCCTCCACCAAATGGGCTCCCTTCGATTTTGTAGCTCAGCTACCTGGGGAAAATGTAAACATAGTCGGCGGAGTACCATTCGAAAAGGAAAAAAACATTGAACAAAGGACAAGGGAGATTCTGAGCGTTAGCGAGGTCGTTAAAGCTCAGCCCGTTTTCGTTACAGATGGTAAGCAAGTTCCAAACAACGAAATTCCGCTGATTCGCAGCGAGGATTTGATGAATATAAAGTGCCCAAAGGATTTAATGGCATGCCTCTAAACCAGCTTTGTTTGATTTGCCCCAGCCTTTGTTTTCAGTTTTTTCGCTGGCTTCCAAGATTTGCGCACAAATTCTGGATAACACCCTGTTTTTTTAATCCATTTTTCTAAGAACTTTATGGTTTTTGGGTCTGAAGGATAGCCTGAGCCTATGTTTCCATGTTTCTCTTTTAGTGCCGAGATCGCCTTGTCGCGTTCCACTTTGGCTATAATCGAGGCGGCTGAGACTATGGGATATTTTGCGTCCGCCTTGTGTTCTGAAATTATCTGTAATTTGAAGGGAAGGCATTCTGCGATGTGACATTTAAACCGTTCAGTCAAAACGTCTGACGCATCCACATATGCCACGTCGGGTTTGAGAACCGTTATCACTTCAGCCATCGCCTTAGCCTCAAGGCGGTTCAGCCTATGAAGCCTTTTCCTAGTGTTAACCGCCGTGTCAATCTCTGCTGGAGTCAACATGACAACATGGCATTTAGAAACGAGCTGCCTGATTTTTTCGGCTAATTGCTCTCGCCTACGTGCCGACAGAAGCTTTGAATCCTTCACACCTAAGGCTGCGAGTTTCGGCAGGTCTTCTTCATCGATTAGGACCCCAGCTATGGCAAGTGGCCCGATGATTGATCCGCGTCCTGCGTCGTCAACTCCTGCTGTTCGCATGGCCGTGACCTTTATTGTTTATGGTAATCCAAGGCTAGATAAATTTGTGGGCTTTACGTTAGGCTCTCTAAGGTAATTATCAGTTTTCTCTTTATTGACTGGTAAATTTGACTTATGAAGGAAATTTTGTGGTTGGGTGAATGAGCATGGTAATATTTATATTTGTATGCATATATAAGGAATTTCGGTGTACGTAATGGCTAGAACCATAGCTGTTTCCGACGATGTTTATGAGCTCCTTGTGAAGGCGAAGCTTTCCCATGAGAGCTTCAGCGATGTTATACGAAGATCATTGAAGAGAGGGATGCGGTTGAGCGACATTGCGGGTTCACGCACAGTCACCTATGAAGACTGGGAAAAAGTCGCTGAGACCTTTAAGCAGCAAAGGAAGATGGACGAGGAAAGAAGAAGGCAGATGTTAGTCCAGCGGTGAGCAGTTTGCGGCTCTTTGACACGGCCTTTCTCATAGACCTAGTTAACGGAGATGAAGGAGCTATAAAAAAGGCTGAGGAAGTAGATGCTGAAGCCTTGTTTAAGGCTGTCTCCACAGTTACGGTGCATGAATACCTACGGGGAATTTATTATCTGTATGGACGCGACGAAAAAATGTTAGAGTCTAAACTTAAGCGAGCCGAAGCCGAACTTGCGAGATTTGAAGTTTTACCATACACATACGAGATAGCCAAAGCCGCTGCTGAAATCGACGCCAACCTAGCCCTCAACGGCGTGAGCATCAGCCTGGCGGATGTCATTATAGCAGCCACCGCGCTACATTACAAATTAACACTTATAACCCGAAACATCGAACACTTCAAAAGAATATCAGGATTAAAAATTGAAACTTATTGATCCTTTAATCCGCTCGACTGCCTAGTTATCTATTAAAAATTTGGTGGGCCCGGGGCGATTCGAACACCCGACCAACAGGTCTCTCTTCTAGTCGTAGATTATGAGCCTGTCGCTCTAACCAGCTGAGCTACGGGCCCACTATATTTATTCGATGCGTTTTCTGATTTAAGGATTTTCCGATTAAACTTTAAATATCGCTTGAAGGCTCAAATTTAGCTGTGCCGCCGAAACCTTTGAGCCGCTGTGCACGTTGTAACGTGTGGGCGTGAGCTCAGTTCGGTAGAGCAGCGGACTTGACGGGCCTATATTGTGCCCGTTGGGGCTGAGGCTGTTAACCCGTTGGTCGTAGGTTCGAGTCCTACCGGCGGCGCCACACAATTGTGCTATTGAATTCTAGATGCTTTGAATTTTGATCTATTCTTGGGAACTGAGAAAACAATTCCTTTTTTCGCTTTGATGTCGAAAGAAATCCATGTATCAACGAAGCTTCTTCCTCGCATTTTTTTGACACGCATTTTTCTCAAGGTTTTACCTTTTGCCTCGCTGACTCTTAACTCAATGACGCAGTCAACGATTTCCTCAAGCTTGCGTATATAGCCAGACTCTACGGTTCCCTCTCCAACGACAAAGAAGAAGCTACCCTTTTCTCCCTTTATTCTTGCACTGCGATCCCCTAAGAACTTTATAACCTGAATGGGATCCGATTCTGTGAATAGCGGCACTGTAGAATCGAGGAAAACTTTGGTTGATTTTTGTTTTTCAATATTCATCGCTTCTGAGATTGCTATGCCTAGTTCCGACAGCACAGATGGTTGTTTAATCTGATAATCTTCTTGGCTAACCACACCTGCTGAGTGTGAATAACCATCAATAAATTTTAAGTTTCCCTTTTTTTCGTAGGTTGAAGTGTCCCAATTAAGTTCCTTCATGTTTTTTCGCACTTCGTCTGGGAAGCAATCATATGTTATGTAAACGCATGTATCTCCCTTTGTAAGAAAGTTGTACGCCAGTTGTTGGCATAGCACGCTTTTTCCGGAGCCAGCATCACCGTTAATCATCACTGAGAACATGCCAGGAATACCGCCACCAGTTATTTCATCGAAGAATTCAAGTCCCACATATTTTGGGCTGGACTCTCGTTTCTTCCAAAAAACACCCGCGGCCGAGAAACCTACTAGCAGTATTCCTGTAGGGATGACGTATTTCAGATAGGGTAATAGACCCGTTAGACCTATAGAGTTGACGGATTGCGATGATACCTTTATGTTCTCGCCGATGTAGACGTTGTCGTCGGTATTGTTTTCTCCAGGTACGGCTTCAGCTTCGGCTTTTATAATATAAACTGAGTTACTCTCTATTTCTGTAGTATTCCATCTGAAGATTAGTGTAGTCTGTGCGTTGGGGCTCAGATTAGAAACAGTTTGTGTTTCAATTGCTGTGTTATTTAAATAAAGGGTTACATTGAAGGTTTCCATGACTGTTCCTTTATTTTCAACAATCACTGTAATGTTAACTGTTCGACCGAAGGGCACGTCAGTGGCTGAGGGGCTAACAGTAACTATTTTTATGTCATGCATGTAAACCGTCACCATTTTCGACACTGAGTCGCTGAAGCCATCGTTGTCATTAACGGTCAGGGTCACGTTGAAGATTCCAGCCGCTGAGTAGTTGTGGGTTACAATCATGCCCGTTGCGTTCATTCCGTCGCCAAAATCCCAAAAATAATTGATAATGTTGCCATCGGGATCGAAGGAGGTTGAAGCATTAAAGGTAGTTATCTCCTCGGCAATTGGAGCACCCGGAGAAAAAGTGAAGTCAGCAAAAGGAGCAAAGGAATAGGCAATTTCAAGTTTAGCAGCGTCATCAGGATTACTATCCCAAGCCCAAACTTCATGTACTCGCTCTTGTCCAGACTGCCACGCGAATTTGAGACCGAGATAATTGCCTATGTTATATCCCGGTCTGTCTATGTATGCCTGTACGATTGTTTTAAGATCTGGTGAGGTGTACCAATTATTTGCAGTGAAGGCAGGCAGGTTCCAATCCACATATTCCGGCATTACCGGCCAGTCCCAAAAGATAACATCAAATTCATCACAGGAATTTTGGTCAAATACCTGGATTCTTATTTTTGGACCTGGTTGGGAAGTACTCTTGGCTTTACAAATGAAATATGCATGTTCAATAATTGCTCCTTTAGGAATGTCAATTTCCCATCTGCAACCAGCTATCATATCTGGTTGGGAGATATTATAGAAAGCACCATTCCATTCTACGTTATTAACCGTACTCCATGCGTCATCCCTTGAGGCATTAATTTGATACGTGTCTACAGTTGAAGCCATGAGAGAAACCGGCATAGAGAACACTAAGGCATAAGACAAAACGAATAGCTCCGCTAGAAAAAACACTTTCCTTAGCCTATAAATTTCTCCCATTCGCCAAGCCTTCATGCCGATGCAATACCAGGCATCAATGACGCGGTCAAGGAAACTGAGACAACATAAGAATGGTTAAATATCCTGCTTTGCTTCACCTCCTAGCATCCCTGAACCGCGGTTTCTTTAGAGTCTAGACCGCTATTGTATTAGCCATCATGATCTTGAAAACATTATGAAAGAGAAATCTATATTCGAAATCCGTACAGTGAAGACTACATTAAAGGCCCATGCCAATAAATTGATAGAAAGAGGGAGCATAGGAAAATCCTGGATTTCGTAGTATAGCGTGGGTTCGAATCACACCCCAGCGCCAAACTAAACATTCAAACCCTCAGTTGCCATATACAATGTCGTTCTATTTTATACAAAAAAGAGATTTTGCGGATGATGCCTTCACTGGTCGCCCGTTCAAGTCATACCGGAGGCGCCAAAATAATCATTTTTCTAAACCCGTGGCTGGAATATCTCGTCTTTTCTTTAGGAGAATTGTTGCTGATATGGTTGCTATAATTGATAATGTTAGAATGGGTAGTGATGGAAACTCGGGAATTGCGTGGGCTTCTAATTCGGGGTACCAAGCGGTGTTGAAGAAGAAGTCCTGCATGCAGATCGAATAGGATATAGTTGTACAGGCATTCAATTTACCGATTTCTGCGGTCGCAGCGTTTTCATCATTGAGCATTTTAACGATTCGGGCTTCATTTCCGTTCAAGGAGAAGTTAAGCCAGCACGTCGCCACTCGTTCGATGTCGAGGATGTAAGCAATTATTTCCGTTTCTACGTTCTCCATCGGAGGGTCGGGATGAGTTTCAATTAATGTTGCCTGTGGCGGATCGAAATATTGAAGCCTAATTTTATAGGGAGTAATTTGGGTATCCTCATAGTTTCTGTGAGGAACATAGGTGTCCCCGAAGGTCGCGTTGTTAAGCGAACAGCCTACGACACAGATAGAAGTTGGGTCCGCCATGCCAACTCTGTGATCGGAAATTTTCGCTATGTTAGTTATGAGACGTAAAACGGTGTAGTTGAAACCCATTATACGACTGCATATCGCGTCCACAGCCACAGGGTCTTGTCCAGCAACGACTACTCCAGTTGGGCGTGGCTGTCCCTCGCTTGGCCAACCGTAAATGTATGGTCCTTCCATCCCAATAATTCCGTCGACTACGGAAAGGTATTTCCGCTGTTTCGTGGAGCATAGCGTCCCATTTTCATTGCCATATTGAACGATCTTGCTTAGGTCAGCTGCAACTCTCCAGGGTACGTCGTTTTGAAAACCATCTTTTATGGTTAGGTCTTCGGGGCCGTGGTTCTGTCCTGCGGGATCGCTTTGGTTCCAGTGGGGTACGTCCTTTATCGATTCTTCGTGAGTGGTATTCCCTGTGCTTGAAACAGTTATGCCGATTAGGTTTTTCAGGGAGAGGGTTACCCCCGTGATGTGGTGGACCTTCATCTTCGGCACGTTGATAAAAACGTCAGCCTCTAAAATGGTGTTGGCAATTGCGTATAGGCCAGGTCTGTATCCTTTGGGATTGTAGCCTTTAGAATCCGTGGCGTAGTAATAGCTGTCTTGGTCCATTCGTATGTCGAACCTAGAGTAAAGCTGTTGAGCGGTATAGGCGCCATAGAAGGTGGAGTTTTCCTGAAGGTTGACCCAGGTGAAGTTGTCCTGGTTCAAGTTTTTATAACCAATCTTAACACTTGGATACATATTTTGCAGGTCCGCAACGAAACCAGTGATATTCATGTAGTCAGGACCGAAAATGGAGTCTGTTGGATCTGGATTGGCTGGGCCTTCGGCGATGATGACCTCTGAGGCGCCAGCTCCCACGGCAAAGTCCACTATGGGGCGTAGAATAGGCGTCCTAGTGCAACCTTCCCTAGGAATTTCCGATTTGCCCACTAGGTTGGGCTTTAATACCACTTTATCGCCAGGCTTAATGATGTTCGAGAGAGGATTCATAGGGTCTTGAGGATTTAAATTAATTAGCGCCCTTTTTACCATGTTATAGATTGGATTAACATCAGGTCCATAGGGGCTCTTACTTTTGTCGGGATACGCTTTAACCTCTGGATCATATACAACTGAAACAAATTCGATAGCGACGGACTGCTCTTCTGCGTTAAAAATCATCCCTGAAATAGTTATCGCCACAATTCCAATAATCGTTAAAACAATTATTTTCTTGTTCAGTTCTTTTACGCTCCTTAATCCGCATGCGCATAAAGTGTGTAGGGTTAAACTGAATTCGAAGTTATATAAACCTTCTTAAAATTAACTCTAACAATCTAATTTTTGTTATGGAACATTTTTCCTAAAACCTTAACTAGAGGGGCTCTATAACACGTATAACTTGGTGATTGAAAATGAAAAAAGGTTTGAAGATAGCTTCCATAACAGTGATTGTTCTTTTGCTGCTTGGAGTTGGTGTCTTAGCCTATGGGATACCGAAAACTGTGGCTGATAAGGAGCAGTGTTGCCCTCCGGATAATCGTCCGCCAGACAATCGTCCTCCGGACAACCGCCCTCCGAAAAACTGTACGCCGATAATTTGGCCTCCGATGCCTCGCTGGCCTGAGTGCTATCCGAAGCCTGAGCTTTTCAAGAGGCTGATGGCTAACGCAACTTTAGTAGAAATTAACGGAACAGTTGTAGCGCTGGTCAACGATATGCTTGTTTTGGACACCGAGGAGGGACACGTGAGAATCCATCTTCCTAAGGTTTGGACTGTGAATTACGAGGTGATGCAGAGGGAAGAGTTGTTCAATGGCACTTTCTCGTCGGTAGGTCAAAGTGTTACTGTCAAGGCTTTAAAAACTGTACTATTTGAAGGCGACGGCTTCAGCGTCACTGTAATGATGGGTTACGAAATCATCAACGCAGACTCCGCTCACGCATACGCAGTGCTCCCGTTCAACATAGAAGCCGAAAGCTAGTTCCACCGCTTTCCTTTCTTTTTGAGGCTTTCAAATTACGCTAGGCTATGATAGTAACCACATAATTTTCAGTATGCCAAACAAACAACATTGTTTCGACATTTGCGTTATGTTTTGCTATTGGGCTTTCGCCAGAACCATAAAAATGCCTAGAACTATTAACCCGACTGCGAAAATTGGGAAGAAAATGAAGCCTAAGCCCTTTAACGTCGGCGTCTGTCCCGTGTAATATAACAGGATCGCCCCGAATACAATTAAGAGTAGACCGAAAAATTTTTCCAATGTAGTTAATCCCGTAGGAGCTTCTCCTTCGCTCATGGGCATTTCCCAACCTAATTTTACTCTACTTTTAGGCAGAGACCTATTTTAATTTATTCAATTAGCAAGGATAGAAGTTACTTTACGACGTCGAATTCTAATGTATTTTCGTTGATTTGATTCCTATGCCTTCGAATTCTTCATCTCTGCCCGTGATGAGGCTGGCTTGTTTCAATTCAATACTAAAATTAAAGAAGTATACTAAACTCTTAGTATTATCATAATGGCTAGCCCGTTTCTTTCAGTTTTGCTGGTAGGTATTCGTCAACGATGTATGTTAGTCCATACCTGCTGAAGGCTTCCTGCTCCGCCTTCTTCTTAATCTTAAAGAAAGTTTTGATTTCTCTTTGCCAAAGTTCTCCTTTATACCTCGGGTCCTTCTGCAGTTCGTAAAGGCGTTTAATGTCCATGTCGGTCAGCTTGTCGCTGGGCAGCTTGTAATCCATAATATCGGTTGCCCATACTCCGGACCATTTGGCGTCGGGCGTAGTTAATTCTCTGAGGTGGGCGGCGTTGGCTGATCCCGAGATTAGAACCATGGCGATGTGCATTCCCCATGGGTCGCCGTCTGTAAATATGAAAAC
>JBBIVD010000001.1:24934-27469 GCA_037439925.1 Candidatus Bathyarchaeota archaeon | reverse complement strand
GCCACGTTTCTTTAGCATGAGGGCTCTTTCAAGGTCCCTTATTCTAACTTCGCCGCCTATGGCCTTGGCTCCTTGCCCCCACTTCCTCTCGATTACGTTGACTTCAAGCTTTGATAGGGCGTATACGTCCACGCCTAGCCTTTGGTCTTCAACGTTTGTTTGGACAGCTATGTCTCCGTGCTTTCCGTCCCAGAATTTTCTGAAAGCATCGACTCTGCGCTTCAGCTCCTTTGAATAGGTTAGTTTGCCTCCCTGAATTTTCGCTTCGGGATCCATTCCGCAGACGTTTTCTCCGATGGTTATGAGTATGCCCGAGATTGCGGCGCTGACAGCCAGTCCATCCCAGTTCAGTCTTGCCACTTCTGTGGAGCCAAAGGCGCCTGTTACAATGGGCAGTTTAAGGGGTATACCTGCGATTTCGCTTTCCACATTCACGTTTTCGAACAACGCTACGTCAGAATCAGCCTTGATGCCTTCAGCTCCCATGAGGCTTGATTGAATGTTGAAGTGGGACCAGTCTAAGCCGAAGTTTTTTAGGGCTCCGGCTGTGCTGAATCCGTATTGCTTAGGCTCCGGATAGAGCGCCTCCCTTCCTCTGAATGTAGCTAGGCTTATTTGGCATAGGAATGGGCACTCTCGGATGCATATTGGGCACATGCCACTTGTTGGGCTTACGTCCTTAACTCTTGTTACTGTTCCAGTCGTGGACTTAGCGTTCAAATAAGAAGAGTCTTTGTGAACACGTTCCGACATTCTCATACACCTCTGCAAGCCTACTTTTAATGTTGCATTCAAGCTTTTGACTATTAAAGATTACGCCAACTAAGTTACACCCATTCTCTAAATGCATTCAAAATTGTAACCTAAGCCTTCCACTTGAGATAGGGTAAGGGAACTGGAGAAATCACTACTTTTGACCAAACTAGATTTTGTGTGCGGCGTTTTCTCCTAATCTATTGGGTGGAAAATAGATAGTAGGGTTTCAGTGTGGACTACATTTGGATGTTGCTCTATCATTTCATAAATTGTTTTTCTGAGTTCTTCGAGGTCTTTTGCTTCTATTACTACCACAGCGTCGAATCTGCCTAGGACTGAATTAGCCATTTTTACGCCTTTGATGCGCCTCGACGTGACGATTTCTTGGGAGGTACCAGGTTTCATAGTGACCATAACAAAGGCTCTCAGTGGTTTTCTGCGAAGGTCCTTAGCCTTAGACATTTCCTCATTCTCTCCATTAAAAGAGGGTTAACGATGTTTCGGTGTGGATGATGTTCGGGTCCTTTCCAATTATGTTATAGACGATTTCATTAAGTTTCTCGATGCTAGGCGCCTCTATGACCACTATGGCGTCGTATCTGCCGTAGACAGAGTCCGCGTGCAGAACGCCTTTAACTCGGCTTTTAATGGCTTCAACGACCTTCTCAGAGGTGCCAGGCTTCGTTTCAATCAATAGGTATGCTTTCACTTACTCCTCACCTCACAAATTTTCATTTAAAATTTAATAGTCCAAGTATTTCATAATTTCCCATGGGGTGACGTAAAGGCAATATTGGTTCCAATCATTGGTCTTATATTCTATGAAAGCGTCGAAGATATGGCTTCCAAGGGTCTTCTGGATGACCTCGTCGCTTTTCATTTCATCTAACGCTTCCTTCAGCGTTGTTGGAAGCTCCTTAATTCCAAGCGTCCTCTTCCGTTCAGCGGTTAACCCGTATACATCTTCGTCCACTGGATCACCTGGATCAAGCTTTTTCTTAACGCCATCAAGCCCCGCCATGAGGATACATGAAAACGCTAGGTAGGGGTTACATGATGGATCAACGGAACGAAACTCTACGCGTTTAGCTGAAGCAAATTTAGGTCCTTTAAAGTAGACGGGAATTCGGGCTAAGGCTGATCTGTTACGACGTGACCACATTATGTAAATCGGAGCCTCAAAGCCTGGCACAAGACGCTTATAAGAATTTACTGTTGGGCAAGTCACGGCGGTGAGGGCCCTCGCATGGTCTAAAAGTCCTCCAACGAAGTATCTGCCTGTTTGGCTTAACTCAGCATACTCGTCGTCCTTATCGTACATCACGTTTTCGCCGTCCTTCCAAAGGGAAGTATGAACGTGCATTCCACTAGCGTTGTCGAGGTAGACCGGTTTAGGCATGAAAGTAGCGATCATCCCGTATTTTTTAGCCACGTTTTTAGCCACAAACTTATAGTACATAGTTCTATCAGCGGTTTCCACCAACTCACCATAGCGGAAGTCAATCTCAAGCTGACCGGCTGTAGCCACCTCATGATGGTGCATTTCAACCTCGAAACCGAAGTTTTCCTCTAAGATCGAGGCTACCTCATTGCGATACTCAACAGTTGTATCCTCCGGAGGAGGCCTAAAATACGCTTCTTTCGGCCTAAGGGTGAAGCTTCCAGGCGTTATCTCCGGCGACTCTGGCACAACTCTTGGCGCCCCCCAGGAATCCCCTTCGCCTCCCTTCGGGCTGACCCAGAGATCCCAAACCAGCTTTGTTGGATCCACAGCCTTGA
>JBBIVD010000001.1:6725-24849 GCA_037439925.1 Candidatus Bathyarchaeota archaeon | reverse complement strand
TATCCCCTTGGACACACTTCCGAAGGTTCTTTGCCGCCGTAAGCCTCGTAGACATCACCTATGATGATGGCGCTCTTCTGTTTTTCATCGCTGGACCATGGGATTATGGCTAAGGTTCTCGGATCTGGCCTAAGGATCATATCGGATTCCTCGATGGATTTAAAGCCCCTGATTGATGAACCGTCGAAGGGAACTCCGGCAGTGAGAGCTGATCCTTCCGTGTATTGTTTTGCGGGTACAACCACGTCTTGCATTAGACCGCGGATGTCCACGAATGACGAATGCACCCATCGTACTTTGCTTTCTTTTAAGAGCGCAATGGTTTTCTTTAAGGTTTCCATGTTGCACACCCATTTTTTATTCAATGAAGAATCTAAATATTAGATGTTTATATATAAAGCTTTCGCTTTTTAAGAGAAATGCTTAAATATTTATTAATTAATTGAATATTCATTCGTAAAAATCGAAGGTAACCAAAATGGAAACCGATTCACCTGAAAAAATCGACGATATCGATTTGCAAATTATTAAACTCCTCCAAGAAGATTCTAGGAAAAGTTTTAACAAGATAGCCAGTGAGCTCGGGATAGCCGTCGGAACCGCCGCAAGCCGTGTCAAAAGTTTAGAAGAAAGAGGCATTTTGAAAGGCTACACGGTTATCGTGGACCCAGTTAAACTCGGCCACAGCTTGACGGCAGTCATACTCATTCAAGCCGAGGGAAAACATCTCACGGATGTCGAGAAGGAGGTGGCGCAGCTAGGGGACACCATTTGCGTTTATGACATTACCGGAGAATACGATGCCGCAGTGGTGGCAAGGTTTAGGGACAGATCTACGTTAAACAGTTTCATCAAGAATCTATTAAACAGTCCTTATGTGAAAAGAACCGTGACAAACGTCGTCCTCAACGTTGTCAAAGAGGACCTTAGAGTCAATATTTAAGACCATTCAAAGGCTTAAGGGCGATCATGGGATAGGCTTTTCCAGCAGTTTCAATAATCTTATATTGCCTAGTCCTCTCTTTCTTTTAGGTGGCTCTTCTCTGCTGAGCGAGGGGATAAAATTGTCTGCTAAGCCGTTGATCTCCGTTAAGGACGTGGACTTCGAATTCGAAAACAAGTTTGTTAAAATTGTTGCGAGTAGAAACTGCCCAGAAATTGAGCTTATGGGCTTGAGGGTTGGCCCGTTCGAAGAAGGAAAGGAGTACGAGGTTAGATTTTGGGTTGCCAAAGAATTAGAAAAGGCCGGAATAGGGCGACTTCGAGAAGAGGAAACACTCGGCGCACTTAAGCTTCACAAAATTCACTGGAAGGAGCGTGTTCAACCTTTCAATCAGGTCTCCGCCCTACCAGATAATTTTTATCCCAAACTTAGGCGTTATTTAGCCAGCACGAAAGAGGAAGCTGCGAAAAGCGCTGAAAAAATGAAGGAGTACGAAAAGGCCATGAGGCTAGCCCATGACATCGTCGATTGCAGATTAAAAAAGATTACTTCCCTAGCTTCGTCTCCAGCGCAGACAAACCAAGTTCTCCAAAACTTGACTAGGGAGGAACGCCTTCTTTATGATCGATTATACGAAATCATTAATGAGTGGAAGTCCAACATAGTGAAAGGAGGAGATAAACATTGACTGAAGTTGAAGTAGCCGCAGCTGGACCGCAGGAAAGATTCCAAGACTTTCTAAAATCCGATAAATACCGCCAACGTTTTTCTCAGATGGCCATCTCTGAGAGCACATCACTAATTGTGGACTTTGAAGACCTTTTAATAACCGACTCAGCCTTAGCTGAGGCACTAATCGAAAAGCCTGACGAGTATTTGAGTTACGCGAACCTCGCCGCATTAGCTCAGTTGCAAATAGAGGAACCCGAGTACGCCCAAAGAGTCAAAACGGTGAACGTTCGAGTTAGAGGTTTACCCGAAACCGTGCCGCTGCGAGCATTAGGATCCGCACATATAGGAAAACTCGTCATGGTGGAAGGAATAATTGTACGTGCAACTCCCGTTGGACCCATGGTTGTAAAAGCAGCCTTCAGATGCAAAAGATGCGGAAAAGTCACCTCTGTTGAGCAGACGGGATCCTTCTTAACAGCTCCAATCGTATGCAGTGACCCCTCGTGCAGAAGGGCTGGACCCTTCGACTTCGTTCAAGAAGAGTCTACATTCGTTGATTCCCAAGAAATTCGCATTCAGGAACGCCCCGAGGACCTTCCTCCAGGACAGCTTCCAAGATGGATAAACGTTAAACTCGTTGGAAGAGACATCGTGGACATAGCGAGGCCAGGCGACCACGTCTCAATAGTGGGTGTTGTGCGTGCAGTCGCACCGACCCTTCCGAGAGTAGGGAAACTCCGCCTGTTCGTGTTACACATTGACGCAAACTTCATCGACGTTGCAAGTAAGGAGCCTGAAGCCATACTTATTTCGCCTGAGGAAGAAAGGCAAATACTTGAACTCGCCAAGGACCCTTGGGTTCACCGCAAAATCATCCGATCCATAGCGCCTTCCATTTACGGCTATGAACATGTGAAAGAGGCTATAATGTACATGCTTTTCGGCGGCACCCCGAAATACCTTCCCGACATTACCATTCGAGGCGACATGAACGTCCTTCTCATAGGCGATCCAGGAACCGCCAAATCACAATTATTGCAGTATGTAGCCAGAATAGCGCCCAGAGGCCTATACACAAGCGGTAGAGGAACGACTGCGGCTGGTCTCACGGCTGCTGTGCTTAGGGAACGAGAAGGCGGAATGAGCCTCGAGGCGGGGGCTCTCGTGCTTGCGGATAAGGGTGTCTGCGCCATCGACGAAATAGACAAGATGCGTCCAGAGGACAGAGTGGCGATTCATGAGGCTATGGAGCAGCACACGGTTTCCGTTGCTAAGGGAGGCATAGTGGCGACGCTGAACGCTCGAACCGCCATATTGGCTGCGGCTAATCCAGCTTTAGGCAGATATGATCCCTACAGAACGGTTGCGGAGAATATAGCCCTTCCCGTCACGATTCTCTAAAGATTCGACATAATTTTCGTGTTGAGAGACGTGCCTGAAAAAGAATTAGACGCAAAAATGTCTGAACACATTTTAGGCATTCATAGAACTGGCACGGTTCCAGTGGAGTCCCCCATACCGCCCGACCTCCTTCGAAAGTATATCAGCTATGCAAAAAACGTTAAGCCGGTCCTAACTGAGGAAGCCCTAAACCGCATAAAAGAATTTTATTTAGCCATGCGTTCAGCCAGCGAAGCCGAAGGCACGCCAATAGCCATAACTGCACGCCAGCTCGAATCCCTCGTTAGAACAGCTGAGGCTAGAGCTCGCGTAGCACTTCGCAAAGAAGCCCTCGCCGAAGACGCTGAAGCAGCCATCACCATCATGAAAAAATCACTTGAAGAAGTCGGAATCGACGTTTCATCCCATAAGCTGGACATCGACACCATCATGACTGGCAAACCCAAGAGCCTAAGGGATAGACTTCAGATTGTTCTAGGCGCCATAGTCGAAATGGAAAGAGAAACAGGCATGGTTGAAAAAGCGGAGCTCATAGAGAAGCTTGAGAAGGAGTATGCAATTGTAGGTTCCGAAGCCGAAGAACTCATAAGGCGACTTCTACGGGAAGGAACCATATACTCTCCACGAGACGGCTACCTAAAGAAAACCTAGCCTTTTTAAAGGATGCCCTACCCTTTTTGCCTCAGCTTTTCGGAATATTTTACCGCCATCGATGTACTCGCCAGTGATGTAGTCACAGGCCTCATTAACATTGTGGATCGAATGTATTTGTGCGAGAGGATTATATTTATCCTCGTAGTAAAATTCTTTGAAAGCCCTTGTTTATAATAACTAGGAAAGAGTGACAATATCATGATAACATATTGGAGGACTTGTCTCTTCAAAGGAATTGGAAGTAAAAGGCAGTCCTATATAGACTTGCTGACTAATGAAATGGTTAGAAGAGGATTTAAACAAAAAGAAACGATTATGTTTGAAAAAGATAATTTTTCTGAAGTTGGAATAGAACATATTCTATTAGACATAGGAACATTTGAAAACCCTGACGGAAAGTTCAATATAGGCTTCCAAATTTTTCCTTCTAATGAGAACCTTCAAGTAGGATTCACCCTTTCTCGCAAATTAGACATTCGTTTCTTTGCTTTTCTTATTCTCAGTCTCTTAGTAACTGCAATGTTGTATTATATGATTAAGTATGCTCTCCCTTACGTTAACGAATATTCATTAAGATTACTTCTTATCGTAATTTTTTTCCTAGCTGCTCTGGTGCTACCGTATTCACGGCTATCCATAATAAAATGGAATCGACAACTTATGCAAATATTGATTGAAATAGCGGAATCCATGGGCTCAAAACAAATAACTCCATTTAAAAGGACAACTAAGATTCAAGGTTGAGATTCTTTCGCAAAGGGGAATTGCGGGAATATATTCCTTGAACAAGCTATCCAAAGAAAAGACACCGCTCAGTGAATAAACTCTGGTAGATTTTACAAAAATTGATTAACGATTAAAAGAAAGAAACAACATCATTAAAGAGGAAATCTAATCTAAACTCGAATATTTTCAAATACATCAAAACCCCCTCTGCCCAGGTCTCTCTGAGGCTATCCATTGGCCTCCTGATCAACTCAAGGAATTTTCAGGTTTCAAGTATGCGCATAAATATTTGTGACGATGATCTTTTAGTGTTTAGGGCGGTCATATGAATAAGAAAATCTGTGCGCTGTTTGGTGTGGTTAGTCCCCCAGTAGCCTACGCCTCCATCGGAGTGTCGATAGCGCTCTCGCCATGGTTTAGTTGGGAGAAGAATGCCTTGAGCGATTTGGGGCATGCTTTTAAGAGCGGTGTCGCGCCGATCTTTAATTTCGGCTTGTTGCTAACTGGTTTTCTCGTTATAATTTATGCGGTCACGACGTTGAGGGGTTATGCGAGGTGGACTAGCTACAGCCTTGTGATCTCGGCTTTTATGCTTCAGTTAGTAGCTGTATTCGACGAGGTATATGGCTTTCTTCATTTCGTCGTGTCGCTTCTCTTTTTTGTCTCATTGGGCCTTGCAACCCTCGTATACGCCGTGGAGAGAAGATCACGCTTAGCAGCAATAGGGTTCATAATAGGACTATTTGCATGGGTATTTTATTGGGCTGAAATCTATAGGGCTGGCGTAGCCGTGCCAGAGATAATATCATCCGTAGCAGTTATGCCGTGGATTGTATCCTCCGCCCTCTCTATTAAGCTTGGTTCACTTCACGGTGCCGACAACGAATGCCAGCAGTCCGATGAATAGCCACAAAAGAACGATTTTCTTAACTTTTCTGGCGTTTTCCCTCGAATAATCCTTAAGGAGCATAAGTGAAGACGCTGCAAGTCCAAAGTCAGTTATAGCCACTAAGGGAATGAACCAAAAAGAGACGAGTCCTAGAAGCCAAGGTATTGGACTTAACAAAACAGCGAGCAAATAGAAAGTTGTCGCCGCAATTGCTGCTTTTTTCTCTCCATAGCGGACAGCCAGTGTTTTCACGTTTTGCGTTTCGTCGCCCTTAACGTCTACAATTCCCTTAGTTATTTCTCTGCCAGTGTTTGAAAGAAAAGCCATAGAAGCGAAGATCAAAACGTTCAATTCAACTGCGTTAGCAACCATATAGCTACCATAAATGAAGGGCAATGCGACGCAAATACTGACGAGAAAATTGCCGGGCAGCCCGCTGCGTTTTCCAACAGTAATGTAAGTCACGGAGAAAATCCATGCGATTACGGCTATTACGAAGCAAGAAATGCTCGTCAAATATGCAGTTGCAAAGCCTATGGCTGTGAGAATAAAAGCGAAAGTTAAGGCTTCTTTCGGCTTAATTAAGCCGCTCGGAATCGGGCGTTTCGGCTCATTTATAGCGTCAATTTCCCTATCATAATAGTCGTTTATAGCCATAGATGCGGCGGTTAGCATAAAGCCAGTGACGAATCCGTAGGCGAGATCTAGCCAAAAAACACCCGAAAAATTCGGGCTTACGAGCGTTGCGCCGACTATGACAGCGAAACCCATCATTAAACAATTCACGGGACGCATTAAACGTAGATAGCCGCCGAGTTTACCCATAACTGTCAAACCTTGCAAATAACTATGCTTTACATGTGCATGCTCATGATATTTAAAAATCTTTATAATAGCTCTAATAAACCAGCCAATGGAAAATTCCTCGCCGATAACAACAAATCTATATTGCAGAAAACCTTGAATCTATCTGGAGAGACATTGGAAATCAAGGATCTGCCGATACCTGAACCCGTGAAACAGGTCATAATTAAATCGGGCATTACTGAGCTTTATCCTCCGCAAGTGGACGCCATAAAAGCCGGAGCCCTAGAAGGAAAAAACCTAGTTTTGGCTAGTCCCACAGCGTCAGGTAAAACCCTCATAGCCGAGCTCTGCGCCCTAAAGCATGTTCTAGAAAAAGAGGGAAAAGTGCTTTATTTAACTCCTCTACGGGCTTTAGCCAACGAAAAATATGAGGAGTTCAAAAAGTACGCTGTCATAAGGAAAGTGGATGGAAGGCGAGTCAGCGTAGGCATAAGCACAGGCGATTTTGACAGCAGCGACCCGTGGCTTGGAAGATTTGACATAATAATTACTACGAATGAGAAGGCGGATTCACTGTTAAGGCATAGAGCCCGCTGGATGGACGACATTTCCCTGGTAATCGCCGACGAAGTCCACTTGCTCAACGATGCTGACCGTGGTCCAACTTTGGAGGTGGTGCTCGCCCGCCTCATGCAAATAAATCCTGAAATCCAATTGTTAGCCCTAAGCGCAACAGTGAAAAACGTTGAGGAAGCGGCTGAATGGCTGAAAGCTGAGTCTATTACTACTGAGTGGAGACCCGTCGTGTTGAAGGAAGGCGTTCTCCTACATGATGAGGCTCATTTTAAAGATGGAAGCGCCTTGAAAATTGAGAAGCAAACTAGGAATTCTGCCATAAACCTTGCGTTACACATTGTGAGGCAAGGCGGGCAAGCCCTAATCTTCGCTGATACAAGAAGAAACGCAGTTGGACTCGCAAGAAAAGTGTCAAAGGCTCTGAAGGGCTCCTTGTCTAAGTCTATGTTACGCGCTTTGACACGAGTTTCTGAGAGAATTCTGGCAACGGGCGAAAGGACAAGGATAAGCGAGCTTTTAGCTGAACTCGTCACGCATGGAGCAGCCTTTCACCACGCTGGGTTAGGCGGATCCCACAGAAGAATAATTGAGGAAGCCTTTAGAGAAGGAAAAATTAAGGTTTTGACCGCTACGCCTACCTTGGCTTTTGGGGTTAACTTACCCGCCCGAATGGTGATAATTCATAGTTATAGGCGTTACGAGCCAGGATACGGCTACTATCCAATCGCGGTTCTTGAATATAAGCAGATGGCTGGACGCGCCGGAAGACCACGCTACGACAAGGTTGGAGAAGCCCTACTCATAGCTAAGACTGAGGATGAAATGGATTATTTGATGGAGAGTTACGTTCTCGCTGAGCCCGAAAGAATATGGTCGAAACTTGCAGTTGAACGAATCCTTCGATCCCACGTCTTAGCCACAATCGCCGCCGACTTCGCCCACACTGAAAATGGAATATACGATTTTTTCGGCAAAACTTTTTATGCGCATCAGTATGATCCCGAAGCCATTAAGGGCATTGTCGCAAAAATTCTGAAGTTCCTTTATGAGGAGAAGATGATCGACGTTAGCAGCGAAAACATTTATGCCACCAACTTCGGGCGTAGGGTTTCCGAGCTTTACATTGATCCCGTTTCCGCAGTCATAATCAGAGAAGCCTTAATAAATCGAGCAGTTGAACTCACTGAACTCAGTTTTCTCCACATGATCTCGCATACGCCCGACATGTTCCCAAAGCTTCGCCCATACCATAGGGAGATAGACAACCTCGGCATGTTTGTAGATGAGCATAGGGACGAGTTCATGTTCGAGGTGCCCGACGAATGGACAGACATGAATGCCTACGAGGAGTTTCTGGGCGAAGCTAAACTCGCTTGGGTGCTGAACGCATGGATAGAGGAAACATCCGAAGACGAAATCATAGAGAGGTTCCGAGTTCAGCCAGGCGATCTTTATAGGCTAATTGAAACAGCCCGATGGCTCCTATATGCCTCACATGAACTCGCCGCTCTCCTGGACCATAAGGATTTACTGCGTCCATTAGCCGAACTCATGGAGCGCGTCCAAAAGGGAGTGAAAGCCGAACTCCTTCCGCTAGTTAGGCTAAAAGGAATAGGCAGAGTTCGAGCACGCATACTCTACAACTCAGGCTTAAAAACCCTTAAAGACCTCAAAACAGCGCCAATAGAAAAGTTAACCAGCCTGCCGTCAATTGGACCGAAACTCGCCAAAAACATTAAGGAGCAAGTCGGCGGATACATAAAGTCCAAAGAATGGAAGGAGCTCAAGAAAGAGAAAGCATGGGAGCAACAAGCCATAACTGAATACTAATTATAGAACAACACGAAAAGTGGAGATTGGAAAGGCAACTCTTATTTATGTCCGTACTGTTAGGCTCTAGAGCGAATAGTGGTATGCCCGATATGATTCCTAAGCGGACTTCCCTACAGCGGTTCCGACTGAAACGAGCACTGGACGTTCTGACCAAAAAGGAGGGAAGAGGAACCGAGCTGGTCAGCCTATACGTGCCTCCTGGTCGTCAAATAAGCGAAGTCCTCGCCATGCTTAGGCAGGAGTATGGAACCGCCTCGAACATTAAGTCCGACACCACTCGGAAGAACGTTCAGGACGCCATCACAAGGGTTTCCCAGCGCCTCAAACTATTTAAGGAAGTGCCTGAAAACGGGCTCGTTATATTCTGCGGAGCCATTCCTCAAAATGGTCCTGGAAGCGAAAGAATCGAAACCTACGTGATTACTCCACCTGAACCAATAAACATTTATCTTTATCGCTGCGACGCACGGTTCCACACTGAACACCTCCAGGAAATGCTCAAGGAAAAAGAAACTTACGGAATATTAGTCTTAGATTCAAGCGCAGCCACTTACGCTACCCTTCAAGGGAGACGCCTAGAAATTGTTAGGCAAATAACTTCAGGAATACCTGGAAAGCATCGAGCCGGAGGACAGTCTGCCGCAAGGTTCCAGAGGCTAAGGGAAGCCAAAGTTATCGAGTATTATAAACGAGTTGGAAATCACGCAAATGAAATATTCTTGCCAATCCCCAACTTGAAGGGCATTATTATCGGTGGTCCGGGACCCACAAAACAAGAATTCGAAAAAGGCGAATACCTCCAATATACGTTAAAGGATAAAATTATTGCGACTTTAGACACGGCTTACGTGGATCAGCAAGGAGTTAAGGAAGTCGTGGAACGATCCCCAGAGATTCTACGACGAGTTCGCTACATCGAGGAAAGGCGCATCATGCAAGAATTTCTCTACGAAATTGGCCACGACACGGGCTTAGCAACCTATGGAGAAGACGAAGTTAGGCGAAGCCTAGAAGCGGGCGCTGTGAAAACCCTCCTCCTCTCCGAGGGATTAGACGTAGTGCGAGCCACGATTAAGTGTTCAGTTTGCGATTATGTTCGGCAAGAGGCTACGAAAAGTCGAAACATTCCGAACCTTGAACAAGAAATCAGCGGAAAGCCATGCCCGAAATGTAACAATTCCACTTTACAAGTAGTCGAAGTTAAAGATGTAATCGACGACCTAGCCGAACTAGCTGAACAAGTGGGATCAGACGTAGAGGTCATATCGACAGAAACCGAAGAGGGAATAATGCTAAAGAACTCCTTCGGAGGCGTCGCAGCAATCCTCCGCTTTAAGCCGTCTTCCTAAATTGGAAGCAAGTTAACGCTGGTTTCTCCTCATCCAATGCGTGCTGTTACTTTTAATTGTTAAGGGCGGTTACACTAGCCTTAGATATGATTTCCAACTAGAAATAAACCTGTGCTAGTGACTAGGATGACTAGGGGTAAAGGATAATGAGATGAATGAAGAATCATTAAAAGCTTTAGAGGAGATTCTGGAGGAAGCCTTAGGCGAGACCTCAAAGGAACTGATCTTCATATTGTTAGAGAAGAAATATAACCTGAAAAGAAGCGAGGTTTCGAAGAAGCCAGAAGTATTCCGTAAAGCGTTAGAGGACATTTTAGGCGTTTGGTGGAAGGGTTGTAGAAACCATGGTTATACAGAAAATTACGTATAAGAGAGTGAGTCGTAATGGGTGTTAAAATGCTTGAGCGGGTTAATTCAGGTGTTCCAGGCTTGGACAGGCTGATCGAGAACGGTTTTCTAAAAGGGGACATTATTCTTTTAGCTGGAGAAGCGGGTAGTGGCAAAACCATTTTCGCCGCTCAGTTCATTTGCAATGGCGCTGTTCAGTATGGTGAGAGTGGCTTGTACGCCACCTTTGAGGAGGACTCAAAGACCTTAAAAAGAAACATGCTCAGATTCGGCTTCGACCTAGAAGGACTTGAGCAAAAAGGTTTAGTGAAGATTGTTGACCTTGAGGCATTGAAGGGCGGAGGATTAAGTGCAAACATCGAGTTCATTATGAGTGAGCTTAAAAAAATGAAGGCTGAGCGGCTTGTCATAGATTCGCTGACCGCCTTTATCACAGCTTGCAAGGAGAAATTCGAATACAGAACACTCATGCATGTTTTCTACAGAATGCTGAAGACGAATGGTTGCACTACAATAATGACGTGTAGTATGCCAGCTGGCTCTAAAATGCTTGGGCTTGGAATTGAGGAGTTCCTTGCCGACTCGGTGCTGGCTCTAGAGAACTCAACTGAGGACACAGAGCTCAAGACGAGATTTATGATACGCAAGATGCGAGCAACAAACCACAGCAAGAAATATCATAATGTAATCATCACCAGCAAGGGCTTAGAAATCGTGCCCTTCACAACAGCCTAGCAACAAAATACGTCTTTCAAGCTTAAACCTAGTTTTTCCATAAGTCTTAAACCAAAAAGTGAAAGGTGAGCAATGAGTCTTTGCCACAACGTTTAAATGCCTATGCCCCTCAGAACTCTCAGGCACATGAAGGGAAATGAGGATGCCCCGCCGCCAAGTAAAATAAGTTTACCAAAAAACTTTAAGTCGTCTAGATGGAGAATCCTTCACTTCCACAAAGGTTATCGCCGTTATTTATGTAGAGGGAGACCGAGGAATGCAACAAACTAAAGCTGGGTTGACGTTTAAGCCGAAGATAATGGAGAAAACTTGGAATCCGAGAGCAGAATCGACGCTTTTTGAAAAATGGCAGAATGAAAAGTTGTTTAAGTTCGACGAGAAAAGCGAAAAGCCTTTATTTAGTATAGACACGCCGCCGCCCTATGTTAATACGCCTGTCCACATAGGTCAGGCTTACACCTACGTATGCATGGACGTATTCGCAAGATTCCGCAGAATGCTTGGTTTTAACGTTTTGTTTCCGATAGGTCTGGACAAAAATGGTTTACCCGTTGAAGTTCAAACTGAGAAGACATTTAATATAGCGATGCATGAAACGCCGAGGGAAGAGTTTATAGAAAAGTGTAGGCAAGTCTTGAAAGAGTGCGGAGACATTTCCCTCGACACTTTTAAGAAGTTGGGCTTAAGCTGCAATTCTTGGAATGTCGAACATAAAATCGGCGGCGGATACGAGACAGACGACCCAGAGTATAGGAGATTAACGCAAGAGACATTCATCGAGTTCTGGAATAAAGGGTTGATTTACGAAGACGTAAAAACAACTAATTATTGTCCAGTCTGCCGAACAACAATCTCCGACGCAGAAGTCGAATATGAAGAGGAAAAAGTGGCGTTAAACTACATTAAATTTAAGGTTAAAGAAACAGGCGAAGACATAATCATAGCGACCACAAGACCAGAATTACTGTGCACGTGCAGAATAGTCCTGTTTAATCCAGAAGACGAGAGATATCAGCATTTAAGGGGAAAGCATGCCGTCGTTCCGATTTTTGGTCATGAAGTTAAAATAATTGGGCATCCGTTTGCGAAGCCCGAATTCGGCTCGGGCTTAGTTATGATATGCAGCTTCGGCGATTACGGAGACATTAGACTGCTTAGAGAACTGAACATTAATCCGATCTACGCCATAGACGATAAGGGTGGAATGAACGAAAACGCTGGCAAATATAAAGGATTAACAGTGCAGGAAGCTAGGGAAAAAATAATTGAAGACCTTAAAGCTCAAGGTTTGTTAGTTAAGCGAGAATGGACGGATCAGAGAAGACCCGTATGTTGGAGATCAAAGAACCCCATAGAGTTTATACAAATGAAAGAGTTCTACTTAAAACAGACGGAATTTAAAGAAGACATTTTAAAAATCGCAGACCAAATGAACTTTTTCGCTCCAGAAAGTAGGCAAATACTCATAGACTGGATAAACTCCATCGATGTTGACTGGGTGATCTCTAGAAGAAGATACTATGGAACCGAAATCCCCTTATGGTATTGCATGAAATGCGGTTACGTTTATGTTCCAAAACCCGGCAGGTATTACCAGCCTTGGAAGGAAAAGCCTCCTGTAAGAAAGTGCCCGAAATGCGGCGGCACTCAATTTAGAGGGGAAGAGAGAACATTTGACACCTGGTTCGACTCGGCTAATTCAGAAATTTACATATTAGGCTATTTATGGAACAAGGAGTTTTTTAAAGACAAGTTTCCGTGCAGTCTCCGCCCGCAGGGCAAGGAAATCATTCGAAACTGGCTTTACTTCACATTATTAAAGGCTTATCTGCTCTTCGGAAAAGCCGCCTTCGAAAATGTTTGGATAAACATGCACGTTGTTGACGAAAAAGGGAGGAAAATGAGTAAGAGCTTAGGAAACGTCGTCGATCCGCAGGACGTCATTAAAAAATATGGGGCAGAGGCATTCAGAATATGGACATGCTTGGAAGGAGACATAACGAAGGGAGACATACGCTTCTCCTATGAAAAAGTGGAAGGGGCATCTAAATTTTTGACGAAACTCTGGAACATAGCGAGGTTCATATCATCGTTTCCGCGAGTAAACAAAGATTACGAGCTGACAGCCCTTGACAAGCTAATGCTCGCAGAACTTAACGGACTAATCGAGGAGTGCAGATCGAGTTACGATGAGATGAACGTGTATGCTCCAGCCAACGCCATCAGAGCTTTCACATGGAACGTATTCGCTGACCACTACATTGAAGCAGCCAAATCGAGGGCGTACAACCAAAACAACGAGTTCGACGAAAGGCTGCAGCGTGGAGCGTGGTACACCCTTCACACATGTTTAGAAACCATATTAAAGCTCTTGGCTCCAGTCTGCCCCTTCATCACCGAGGCTCTGTGGCTGGAGTTATATTCAAGCGAGAGCGTACATGTCCAAAGTTTCCCAGAGAAAAAGCCCGAATGGGAAAGCAACCTAATAAAGTTAAAAGCTCAGTTCCTTAATTTTAATACCCTAATTTGGAAGTATAAGAAAGAGAAAGACATCGCCCTGAACCTAGAGCTGAAAGCCACAGTGTACGCTCCGAAGGAACTGGAAATCTTCCAAGAAGACCTTAAAGCCATGCATAAAATCAAGGATTTACGTTTCGCCGAACCATCAGAAAAAGAGAAGGCGAAGGCGCAGAGGCTAAACGGCAACGTTTTCATCGTTGAGTAGAGCAAGCCGAACTTGCTTATTTTAAAAAATCTTCTAATCCCCGCTGTTTCCTAATTGGCTTTTGGACCTGAATCTCGTCGCCCACGTTTAAGCGCATTCCATCCACAGCAGCCACGGTGGAAACTCCAGTTTTTTGTTGAATAAGCTCTGCCTCGCGGTTCGCCCCTCCGAAAATCATTTTCATGCCGAAATGAGTAATTACCGCCTTTTCAGGCTTAACCTCCTCCAATATCTTTATAGCGTCGTCCGTTGTCATGTGACCCTTCCAAGGCTCTCCAGACGGCCTCATAACGCATAATATGAGGAGCCTAACGTCCTCATAGAATTTTCCTATACCCTCGAAAAACTCGGTGTCCGATGTGTAGGCAATATCCCCAAAATCCCTCGTTTCAAGCCGAAACCCAACAGCGTCAGGATCAGAATGTCTAGCTTCAGTGGCGAGAATTTTTACGTCATCAATATTGAAGGAGGCTCCAGGCTTCGCCTCAACCACATTCTCGGGCATCTGCTGGTGATACCTCGATATCGACGGCTCACAAACCTCGTTGCCTAACAGAACACTATGAGACGCAGCTAAAACGCCGCGTTTTTTAGTCATTCCACGTGTCATGGCTTCAATTAGGATTTCCGCATCATTGCAATGGTCTGGATGAGCATGGGAAACAAGGATCGCCCTAACCTTCTGAGGATCCAGCCCCATACTCAACGAATATATAATGGCGCCTGGTCCAGGGTCCAGGTGCGCGTTAAGATTTTCTGAAAGAATACGAATTCCCCCTGTTCTTCGCTTTTGGGTTATGGTTGCAAATCTTCCGCCTCCTGTCCCTAGGAAAATTAACTCAAAGCCAGCCATAATGTTCACCATGATTGACCATTTTTCCTATTATTATCAAAATCTTGGAACAGTTATAAACCAATCCCAAATGTATCCAGATTTTGTCTTAGCATGTCCCAATAATTTTCGAGGCATCCGATTTTTAAGGGAGATAAAATATTATGTTTCTGTTTATTGAATGTTCAGGCGTGTCATCATTGAGTGAGCCGCTTAGATTTAGAGACCCTAAACTAGCGAGGATGATAGCATCCCACATTCTAAAGTTGACCCCAAGCCATAACGTTAGGTTTTGTCACGTGTGCGGCACGCACGAAGACACAATAACCCGTCACGGACTTCGAGCTCTCCTCCCAGAAAATTTAGATGTAACAGCGGGTCCAGGCTGTCCAGTCTGCGTTGTGCCATCCGCTGAAATTGATGAAGCCATATTCCTAGCCCATGATGGGAAGGTGATCGCTACTTTCGGCGACATGCTTCGAGTTCCAGGCTCTTCTACATCGCTTCAAGAAGCCAAGGCTTCTGGCGGAGACGTGAGAATAGTGTATAGCGTTGCGGACGCCGTGAAAATGGCAATGAAGGAGCCTGGAAAGGAATTCGTTTTCTTCGCCATCGGATTCGAAACCACTGCTCCAGCCACCGCCGTGGAAATCCTTAAAGAGCCGCCTGAAAATCTCAGTTTTCTCATTTCCCACAGGTTGATTCCTCCTGTTATGGAGCTGCTTCTAGGCGTCGGCGACCTACAAATAGACGGTTTCATTGCGCCTGGACACGTTTCAACTATTATAGGAATGAAGCCCTACCAAATTTTTCCAACTGCTTACCATATGCCCACGGTTATAGCCGGCTTCGAACCGTTAGACGTTCTACTCGCCATATTTATGCTACTGAAGCAGATAAGCCGAGGTGAGGCTAAGTTAGAAAATGAGTATAGGCGTTCAGTTGTGTGGGAAGGCAACACGAGAGCTCAGACGCTCATTGAAAAAGTATTCGAAGTAACCAACGGCCACTGGCGGGGAATCGGACGAGTACCCCTCTCAGCACTTAAACTTAAGGAAGAATTCTCAAAATACGACGCTAGGAAAAAATACAACATAAAAACAACTGGCCAAGGCAGAGACCTGCTGCCGGGATGCAGCTGCCACCTAGTTCTGACGGGACGCATAAAACCTCCCGAATGTAAGCTCTATGGAACCATTTGCACTCCTTCTTCTCCGCATGGACCGTGCATGGTGTCCAGCGAGGGCACGTGCCGAGTATGGTATAAGCACGGAAAGAGAAAAGCGCCTCATCCGAGTTAGCTTTGCTGTAAACTTATTAAAATAGATAAATAGGGAAGAGGAGATTAGGGTTCTTAGTGGTGGTTTCATGGATCGAGTCGGCGTCCTAGTGGTTTCCTATGGTTCTAGGGCTGTTTCTATGGTGGATGCCTTTTGCCGCAGCGAAAACTATAAAGTTGAAGTTTTCGTTGCTGACAAGCAGAGGAATCCCTTTAATGCGAAGAGAGCTAAGGCGCACGCAGTTATTCCGAGTCTCGACGTTGAAGAAATTTGTAGTTTCGCCAAGAAACATAAAGACGAAATAGATTTTGGAATCGTTGGTCCTGAAAAGCCCATAATAGACGGCGTGAGAGACCTCGTTGAAAAGGAAACAGGCATACCCATGATTTGCCCAACTAAAGAATACGCCATAGAAGCAAGTAAGGTTGCTCAGCGGCGTTTATTCCAAGAAGTCGCTCCAGAAGTCAACCCCAAGTTTAAGGTTTTCGACCCGAAGGATTACAGCAGCGCCGCAAAGGTTAAAAGGGCAGTTTGGGAATGGCTAGATGAAGTCGGGAATCAGGTTGCCGTAAAGCCTGACAGCCCCGTGGCGGGCAAAGGCGTAGGCGTATGGGGCGACCACTTTAACACCCGCGAACAACTGTTTCAGCATTTCTTAGCTAATTACGAGCAAGGTCCCGTGATAATTGAGGAGAAAATTGAAGGCGAAGAATCCAGTTTTCAGGCTTTCTGCGACGGAAAACATTTGGTGCCCCTTCCTGAAACCCGCGACTATAAGAGGGCTTTCGACGGAGACAGAGGACCGAACACGGGAGGCATGGGCTCCTATAAGGATGTAGGCGACTATTTGCCCTTCATGACCTCGGCTGACAAGGAGAAAGAAATCGAAATCGTGGAAAAAATCTTTAGAAAATTGAAGGGGCGGGGAAGCAACCCTGGCTTGAGGGGCATACCCTTCTACGAGGCTTTTATACACACGGGGAACGGACCCAAAATTCTTGAGAACAACAGTAGACCAGGCGACCCTGAAATTCAGAATCTGATGCCCATACTCAAAGACGATTTCGTCGAAGTATGCTTCAAAATAATCGACGGAAACCTGAGGAACGTTAAATTCGAGAGGAAGGCAACCGTAGTAACCTATAAGGTGCCGCCAACCTACGGCGGATACATAAACGCCTTTCCACAAAGCGTAAACCCGAGCGAAGTGAATAAGCCCGTAGACTTAACCAGCGCATACGGGCTGAGCGAAAAGTACGGAGACATGATTAGGGTTTATCCCGGCTCCATGGAACTTAGAGATGGGGAAACTTATGCCTTAGGCTCTAGGGCTGTTTGCGTAGTCGGCGTCGGAGACGACATTCAAACCGCGAGTGACATCTCTATAGAAGGTATAAAAGCCATTAAAGGCGGCGCTTTATGGCATAGAACCGACATCGCGTCCAAGGAGCACATAAGGAAAAGCATTGAGCACATGGATGAATTGAGGCGCCGAAAGGGATGAACGCCAAAAATTTACGAATATTTATCTCTGACTGTGAGGGACCCATTTCAAAGAACGATAATGCCTTCGAGTTAACCGCCCATTTTATTCCAGAAGGAGACAAATTTTTCGCATTAGTAAGCAAATATGATGATGTTCTCGCTGACATAGTGAAAAAGCCTGGATACAAGGCTGGCGACACGTTAAGGCTGATTCTCCCTTTCCTCAAGGCTTACGGCGCGACCAACGAAAAAATAAGGAAATACTCGTCTGAACACGTTCTGCTGGTCCCAAGAGCCAAAGAAACACTAAAATTCGTTAAGGATGTTATGCCGTCTTTCATTGTGAGCACCAGCTATGAGCAGTATATAGCCGCGCTATGCGAATTAACAGGCTTCCCATTCGAAAAAGTTTACTGCACCAAACTAGACCTAGACAAATACAGAATCGACGCAGAAGAGAATAGGAGACTAAAGGAAATAAGCGAAGAAATATGCGCCATGCCCATGATAGAAATTCCAGAAAACGCCGAGTTACTGAGCGACTTTTCGGAAAGAGACCAGAAAACCATTAGGCGATTAGACGAAATCTTCTGGAAAGAAATTCCTAAAATGAAGTGCGGCAGAATACTTGAGGAAGTTAATCCCGTGGGCGGTTATGAAAAGGCGAACGCCGTGCAGAACATCGTGAGGAAAATGGGCGGCGAACTTCGTAACGTGATGTACGTAGGAGACAGCATAACCGACGTTTCGCCGTTTCAGCTAGTGAGAAAAAATGGAGGACTAACCGTTTCCTTTAATGGCAATCAATACGCCATCCGAGAAGCCGAGGTTGCCGTTCTCTCACACGACACGGCTATAACTTCCGTTCT
>JBBIVD010000001.1:5405-6715 GCA_037439925.1 Candidatus Bathyarchaeota archaeon | reverse complement strand
GTCGACGTCTTCAATAATCGCGGCAAAGAGGGCGTAATAAAACTGGCTGAAGAATGGAGCCGTTCAACGCTGGAAAAGTATGTGAGACACGTCCTTCAAAAAAGTGTATCCGAAGTGTGGAAAAACCGTGAGTTGCCCAAACTTGAAATAATAACGGATGAAAATAGGGAGAGATTGGCTGAGAAAAGCAGTGCCTTTAGGAAAACGGTTCGAGGGGAAGCCGTGGGGAGGCTGGGATAAATCCATGATAGAAATCGAGGACACCTTCTGCGAAGCCTTCGACGGAGTATTCGCAAGGATAACAATCACTGCAAAGGATGAGAAAAGGCTGCGGAAAGCCGCCTATGGTGCTACGGCTCTGCCTTCCACGGTTTTCGGCAAATCCGAAGGAGGCATAGAGAAATGGCTGAACGAAAAGGAGACGCCCGACGGACGGAAGGGTGCAATCGTCCAGATTTGGGTGAACTACGGGAAGAAGGCCAAGGCTGTCTTGGAGTCTGAGTTGGGCTGGCGTATTCGTCAAGGCGTTCTAGTTGTGCCCACAACCGCGGTTTTTAACGCCTTGGATTCGGATGAAACTATTGATGTGATGGAGAAGGTGGGTCACTGCGGGGACGGATACGAGTTCCTCGAGGAATACCTTGGACGTGAAATGATTAACATTCCGATTATGATGCCCGAATTCAGAATAGAACGCCGATTAGGATGTGGGCGAGGCGTAATGGGCGGGAACCTCTGGTTTATGTGTGAAACCGAAGACGCTGCCTTGGAAGCAGGAGACAAGGCGTTAGAAGCCATAAGCGAAGTCGATGGAGTAATAGCGCCCTTCGACGTATGCTCAGCAGGCTCGAAGCCCGACACCCGCTATCCTGAAATAGGCCCAACCACGAATCATCCCTATTGCCCAACTTTGAGGGGAAAGATAAAGGATTCGAGGGTGCCTGAGGGCGTTAACTACATTCCCGAAGTCGTCATAGACGGCGTTTCACTCGAAGCCGTAAAGGAAGCCATGAAAACGGCGATTTCCAGCGTTCAAGACGTTAAGGGTCTCCTGAAAATTTCGGCTGGAAACTACGGCGGAAAACTCGGCAAATATAAAATATGGCTAAGAGAGCTGACACTATGAAGTTCGACGTCGTCTGCTTCGGCGCCTTAAACATGGATCGCCTTTACAAAGTAGACCACATAGCCAAGGAAGGCGAAGAACGCCTAATCAAAGAGTTCACCGAGGCTCCTGGCGGCTCAGCTGCGAACACCGCCGCTGGCTTAGCGAGGCTGGGCGTAAAAACAGGCTTCATTGGAAAAGTTGC
>JBBIVD010000001.1:1374-5385 GCA_037439925.1 Candidatus Bathyarchaeota archaeon | reverse complement strand
TTGCCAACGATCATGAGGGAAAACTGCTCCTGGAAGATTTTAGGCGTGAAGGAGTCGACACCGACGGAATAATTGTTTCTAGGGAAGGGCGAAGCGGCGTGGTTATGGGCTACGTGGACGAGAAGGGCGAAAGAGCGTTGTATGTGAATCCAGGCGTTAATAGTTCTCTAAGCTTCGAGGAAATAAACTTAGAATATGCTAGTTCAACCAAGTTTCTACACTTAACATCCTTTGTCGGCGATAAGCCCTTCGCCGCTCAGAAAAAGCTCGTGGAAAAACTCGCTCCAAAAGGAATAAACGTAAGCCTCGATCCTGGAGACATATACGCAAGGAAGGGACTGGCGGCGCTAAAGCCCATAATTGAAAAATGCTTCGTCGCCTTTCCAAACGAGAACGAGTTGAGGCTGCTTACAGGCGAAGACCACGAGAACGGCGCCAAGACCCTAATCGAGTTAGGCGTAGACATAGTTGCAGTTAAACTAGGCGGAAGGGGATGCTATGTGACAAATGGGAAGGAAAGCCACTTAATTGAGCCCTATAAGGTGAAGGTTGTGGACACCACGGGCGCAGGCGACGCCTTCTGCACAGGCTTCCTATACGGATTAATAAACAATAAAGGCTTGCGTGAATGCGGAAAACTAGGAAACTTTGCAGCATCTCAATGCATAACAAAAATAGGTGCAAGAAGAGGATTGCCTAAGCTTTCGGATTTACCTGCCCTTTGAGACATAAGGGATATATTTTTTATTTAGTGGTTGCTCTAATTCAAGTGGATGAGGAAGTCTCTTGTCTAAGACTGGAACCAGCGAGTGTTACTTCGTAAACTTGAATCATCATTGCGTAGGACGCCTAATAGGCATGGTTAAATCCTATTTGGGAGAGTTGCGTCTTCCTCGCGGATATAGCGTAAACGTTTACCCCGGCATGATTCCTCTAAGCAGCATAGTTGTTGAAATAACTGGTTCAAGGGAGGACCAGATAAAAGCCTTGCATTTGAGGATAACTTCTAAGATTTTGGAGATTTGTGAAAGGAACGGCATTGAATCGCACGGTTTTGAGCCTTTAAAAATCAGTTAAAAAGAGGGAAGGAGGTGTATAAACTTGGTTTTAGCCTACGTGTTAGCCAAAATCGAGGCTGGAAAAGACCGAGAAGTATTCCATGAGGTTAAGAAACTTAAAGAGGTTCAAAGGGCAAGTGCAACCTATGGAGTATACGACCTACTCATTGAGATTGAGTTCAAAAACATAGAGGACCTAGACTCATTCGTTTTCGATAAACTACGCAAAATGCCTGGAGTAAAGGAAACAGTAACCGTCATAGCGTCCCAGACGCTCGTCGAAAAAACCTAGCCGCAAACCCCTTCACCCCTTTTTCATTAAATACTCGACCATAGACTCGAAAATTAATTTTCCATCTCCGTAGTTCGGCATCTCCGACTGCCTAGTCCATTCTGGAAGCTGCCAACCATAATAGGCTCTTTCGGGATGGGGCATTAAGCCGAAAACGTTTCCTTCAGGGTTGCAGATGCCAGCAATATCGTAGAAAGCCCCATTAGGATTAGTTGGATACTTGCCCTCAGCATACTCGCCCCTTTCGTCGCAGTATCTAAAGACAAGCTGATCATTATCCCATAATTTCTTCAGATAGCTGCTTTCGCGTTCCTTTGGAAAAATGAATCTGCCTTCAGCATGCGCAACGGGTACAGAAATTATTTTTCCTTTTTTAATGTTTTTGGTGAATAGGCATTTGCCCGAATTCTCGTGTTTGAGGTATATCCATCGGCACTCATACTTCGTTGAGGTGTTCGGAGCTAAGGCAGCTTCAGGATGTTCACTTATTCCCTCGAAGCCAGGCAGAAAACCGCCTTCAACCAATACCTGAAAGCCATTACATATGCCTAAAACGGGTTTTCCTTCTTCGACGAACTTTCTTAAATCGTGACCGAGTTTAGCGAGGAGCCATTTGCCCCAAATCGCTCCAGCACGCACGTAATCTCCAAACGAAAAGCCGCCTGGAAAAACGAGGGCATCGTAATCTAAAAGGTTTCTGTCTTTAACTAGTTTGTTTGTGTGAACCACTTCTGCCTTCACGCCGAGGTCGCCGAATGCCCTTTGAGTCTCTGCGTCGCAGTTAGTTCCGCCGACCCTCAAAATACAAATGTTAATGTCTTCCCTTTTCACGCCTTACCCCTTCCATAGGGGAGTTTTCCAAGCGGCTATCAACTCGTCTAAACCAACGTCGAGGACCAGTTTTTCCTTCAGACCATAAACGAAAAGGAGGTTTTTCTCTTTCACCTCGCCGATTCGAGCGCATGGAACCCCTTTCATTAGTCTCTCAAAGTCCTTCAAGCGGTTTCGAGGAACTTCAACTAGGAATCTGCTGTTAGATTCCGAGAATATTATGTAATCGTCCCTTCCAACGTTTGAGCTTGGAACATTTTTTAGATGTATTTCCGCTCCAAGTCCACCAGTGAACGCCATTTCAGCCAATGCAACGCCTAAGCCTCCTTCAGATACATCGTGGCAGGCTTTAACGTATCCAGCGTCCATTGCAGCCGTAACTGTGTCCATGATTCTTTTCGCTTGAACTCGCACTCTAGGAACGCTCTTTCCAATGAAGCCCATTAACTTGTAATATTCCGAGCCGCCTAACTCAGCATAGGTTTTTCCAACAACGTAAACTGGGTTTCCAGGCTCCTTGAAATCAACCGAGACGACTTTCCTAACGTCGGGAACCATCCCTATAGCGGTTATTAAAAGAGTCGGCGTAACTGGACCTAGAGGCGACTCATTGTATAGGCTGTCCTTTCCAGAGATGAAAGGCGTTCCAAACATCTTCGCGAAATCGTAACATGCTTGAACAGCTCTGACTAGTCCGCCTAACCTATCGGGCTTTTCAGGATTGCCCCAAGTAAAATTGTCGAGAAGGGCGATTCGCCTGCCGCCCACCGAAACATTATTCCTTATGGCTTCGTCTATGTTTGAGGCAGCCATCCAGTAGGGATCAATTTTTCCGTAATTCGGGTTAATTCCACACGATATTGTAATGCCTTTCCACGATTCTTGAAGAGGCTTTATGATTGCGGCGTCGTTCGGTCCGCCGTATTTTCCTTGCAGGGGTTTCAGAACGGTGTTTCCCTGAACCTCATGGTCATACGTTCTAATCACGGATTCTTTACTCGCTATGTTAGGCGTGGACAAAAGTTTTAGGAGAATACCCACTAGGTCGCTCGGCTCTGGAATTTTCGGCTCAGCGTATTTGGGCTTCGTCCATTTCGCCACTCGCCTAGTTTTGGGCGGATTAAAGAGAAAACGGAGGTCTAAGTCTGCAATCCCGTAGCCCTCGTAGTCAACTTGAAGCGTTTTAGTGTCGTTAAATGTTCCAATCGGAGTCGCATCGACGTCTTCGCCCTCGAAAACTTCCAAAACTTTTCTAAGGTTCTTTTCTGGAACCGATATTAGCATTCTTTCTTGGGATTCTGAAATCCAAATTTCCCACGGGCTCATACCCACATACTTCAACGGAACATTTTCTAGGCTAACGTGAACGCCACAATTAGAACGGTAAGCCATTTCGCCAGCAGCACAAGATAAGCCTCCTCCGCCGAGATCAGTTATGCCTGAGCAGAGTTCTCGGTCCCTCACCTCTAGGATGGCACGCTTAAGTTTTTCCTCTTCTATAGGGTTCGCAATTTGAACAGCCGAGCGCGACGCTATCTCCGACTTTTCGGTTAATTCCACCGAAGCGAAAGTGACTCCGTGAATTCCGTCTCTTCCCGTTTTCCCGCCGACTAGGACAGCGACGTCTCCAGGCTTAGTTGCTCTCACAAACTTTTCCTTTGGAAGAATTCCGATGCAGCCGCAGTAGACCACAACGTTACCCACGTAGCTTTCATCGAAAAAGATGGCGCCGTTAACCGTCGGAATGCCCATATTATTTCCATAACAGCCTATGCCTGCCACGACCCCGCTAAAAACGTATCTAGGATGCTTCGTTCCAGCGGGAAGCTT
>JBBIVD010000001.1:0-1344 GCA_037439925.1 Candidatus Bathyarchaeota archaeon | reverse complement strand
GCAGAGAACGTCTGTGCACGCTATGGGCTTAGCCCAAACGCCCAAAGGGTCCCTGATAACGCCTCCAGTGCCCGTGGCCGCCCCGCCGAAGGGTTCGACAGCCGAAGGATGATTGTGGGTTTCAACTTTTGCAGCTATGGCGTAGCCGTTTTCGAAGTCAACTATGCCTGCGTTATCCTTGAAGACGTCGAGGCACCAGGGCAAATTGAGTTCGCTCGTCACCTTCGCAACGTATGTTTTGAGCAGATTCCTCGCGACTAGTGTGCCGTCCGGCGCAACTATGTCTCCCTTAAAGGTTTTGTGATAGCAGTGTTCCGACCAAGTTTGACCGATTGTTTGAAGCTCAACATCGGTTGGATTTCTTCCCAAGTTTAAAAAATGCTTTTGGACTGCTTTCATTTCGTTTAGGTTTAGGGCGAGACCCATTTCCTCGCTTATTTTAATTAGTTGAGCATCGTCTGCGTGGATTAAGTCCACATCGAAAACTTCGAATGGAAGCTTTCTTTTCACGTATAGGCTCATGGGGCTTTCTCCACCCAAATGGCATAATTGTCTTTCACTGGGTTAGCGAGCAGCTTCATGCACATTTCGTTCGCCTTTTCGTGGGCTTCTTCTTCGGAGTCGGCGTCGAGATAAATGTAATAAACCTTGCCCACGTTAACTCTGCTGACTTTATAGCCTAAGTCTTTCAGGGACTCAGCTGAAGTTTCTCCTTCAGGGTCCGATAGCCCTGGTTTGAGGCTTATCTCAACCTTAACCCGATATTTCATGGATGAACCCACCAACGATCAAGCTTGCCTAAGGCTGTGCATATTGAAACTTGCCGAAAGGGCTACGTATGGTTAATTTGTTCCTTCCATCTTTGCTTTTTTCGCATTTTCCTACGATCTGCGCCCCTAAACCGAAGCTTTCTGAAACGCTTAAAATGTCATCCGCCGCTTCTGGGCTCACTATCAAGTCGATTCCAATTCCCATGTTTCCGCCCGCATACATGTTTCTCCAAGTCTCCCCGGACTCCTTTTGGATTAAAATGAAGATTGGGTCGGGTTTTGGCAATTTGTCCTTAATGTAGTGAATGTTTCCGCCAAGTCTCAGGCATTTGGTTTGCCCCCCTCCAGTATTGTGGACTACCCCTTTCACGTGGGCACCGAATTTTTCTAGCATCTTTGAAATTATTGGCACAAATAGTCTGGTGGGCGAAAGTATGGCTTCTCCTACGGTCATTCCGAGTTCGTCGATGAAGTCGTTGATCCTGAACCTTCCGTAGTATTTCCCTCCATTTGGATCTCTGATTTCAGGATATTTTCTTTCGTAGTCATTTTTCATTAGGCAGTGTCTAGCTAA